>NZ_DCLI01000015.1:0-20686 GCF_002320975.1 Clostridium sp. UBA1652 | reverse complement strand
TGTTACTACTATAGTTAAATAGTTTTTAAAAAAAGATATAAATAGCGCTAAAAAACAGTGATATCACAAAAAAAGGTAATAGGGGACGCCCTATTACTTTTTTTATAAAAAAGATTATTAACACTTATAAAATAATAGAATATGGGTTAGAATTTAAAAAGATAAATAGATAAAAATTAAGTTAAAAAAAACTTGCTAAGGAAATAGTTATATAGTATAATAAAGAAGTTGCAAAGCATACAGCGATGATTCAAGAGGTTGCCGGACTTCCGGGTAATTCTTGTTGAGCACGTTAGAATCTAGAATTCGACGACAGTTGTGTTTGTTTGTGTTTAAAGGTTGGATACACCTGGAACAGTTTACATTAATACAGCTGGTGTGCGTTAGAAGTAAAGCGTACATGAAAAGGAGGGAATAAGATGTCAAAACAAAAAATCAGAATAAGATTAAAAGCGTTTGATCACACAATATTAGATCAATCAGCTGAAAAAATTGTTGAAACTGCAAAAGCTACAGGAGCTAAGGTAGCAGGTCCAATACCACTACCAACTGAAAAAGATGTGATTACAGTATTAAGAGCTGTTCATAAGTACAAAGATTCTAGAGAACAGTTCGAAATAAGAACTCACAAGAGACTAATTGATATAGTTAATCCATCACCAAAAACTGTTGATGCATTAATGAGATTGAATCTTCCAGCTGGTGTTGATATAGAAATAAAACTATAGAAGATTTAATAAAAAATTAATAATTTAAATTAATAGACTATTATGATTGCAGATGTAATCCGCTAATATGTTTAGGAGGTGTAGTAAATGAAAAAAGCTATAATCGGAAAGAAAATAGGTATGACACAAATTTTCGATGCTAATGGCAAAGTAGTTCCAGTAACAGTTGTAGAAGCTGGTCCATGTGTAGTGGTACAAAAGAAAACAACTGAAAAAGATGGATATGAAGCTATTCAAGTTGGATTCGGTGATATAAGAGAAAAGTTAGTTAATAAACCTAGAAAAGGACATTTCGCAAAAGCCAATGTAGCTTTAAAGAGAACTTTAAAAGAGTTCAGATTAGAAGACATTAGCAGCTACGAAATAGGTCAAGAAATAAAGGTTGACATATTTGAAGCTGGAGATAAAGTGGATGTTTCTGGGGTTTCTAAAGGTAAGGGATTCCAAGGAACAATAAAAAGATGGAATGCAAGCAGAGGACCTATGTCACATGGATCTAAGTTCCATAGAGCAGTAGGTTCAATGGGAGCGTCATCTGATCCATCAAGAACTTTCAAAAACAAAAGAATGCCAGGACATATGGGAGCAGAAAAAACTACTGTATTAAATTTAGAAGTAGTTAAAATAATGCCTGAAAAGAACCTAATATTAATAAAGGGTGGTATCCCAGGTCCAAACAAAGCAACAGTAGTTATAAGAAACGCTGTTAAAGCTTAATTCACTAGAAAGGAGGAAGCAGGATGCCTACAGTAGGATTGTTCAATAAAGAAGGTCAAAAAGTTGGAGATTTTCAACTAAATGAAAATGTGTTCGGAGTTGAAATTAATGAAGCAGCACTTCATCAAGTAGTTGTTGCACTATTAGCTAACAAAAGACAAGGAACACAATCAGCTAAAACAAGAGCTGAAGTAAGAGGAGGCGGAATTAAGCCTTGGAGACAAAAAGGAACTGGTAGAGCAAGACAAGGTTCTATAAGAGCACCACAATGGATACATGGTGGAGTTGTATTTGCACCAAAACCAAGAGACTATAAAGTTTCAGTTCCAAAAACTATGAGAAGAGTTGCTATGAAATCAGCATTATCAAGTAAGGTAGCTGAAAATGAATTAATAGTTTTAGAAAGCTTAGAATTAGCAGCTCCAAAGACTAAAGATGTTGTTAATATTTTAAAAGCATTCGAAGCTAAGAAAACTTTAATAGTAACTGCTGAATCAAACGAAAATGTTTATAAATCAGCAAGAAACATTCAAGGTGTAGCTGTTTTACCAGTTAACAATATAAATGTTTATGACTTGTTAAAGTATGAAAAAGTATTAATTACTAAGGATGCTGTAACTAAGATTGAGGAGGTGTACGCATAATGAAATTAACTAGCCATGATATTATAAGAAAACCTGTTATAACAGAAAAAAGTATGGCAGAAATGGCAGATAGAAAATACACCTTCATAGTTCATACATCAGCAAACAAAGTTCAAATAAAAAGAGCTATTGAAGAAGTTTTTGGCGTAAAAGTTGAAGATGTCAATACTATGAATATTGAAGGAAAAACTAAAAGAGTTGGCGTTCACGTAGGAAAGAGAGCTAGCTATAAGAAGGCAACTATTAAGTTGACAGAAGATAGCAAAGGAATAGAATTCTTCGAAGGAATGCTACAATAACAAAGCGTATTATTGGCTAGAAGTCAGAGAAGCTACAGTAAGGAGGGAATTTTAAATGGCAGTTAAGAAGTTTAACCCTACTACCCCATCAAGAAGAGAGATGACTATGTCAACATTTGATGAAATAACAACAAATGTACCTGAGAAATCACTTCTTGTATCTTTAACTAAGACTGGTGGTAGAAATGCTCAAGGTAAAATAACTGTAAGACACCATGGTGGTGGCGCTAAGAGAAAATATAGAATAATAGATTTTAAAAGAAATAAGGATGGTATTCCTGCAAAAGTTGCAACTATAGAATACGATCCAAACAGAACAGCTTATATAGCATTAGTTGTATACGCTGATGGGGAGAAGAGATACATATTAGCTCCAGTTGGATTAAAAGTTGGAGATGTAGTAGTATCAGGACCTAACTCTGATATCAAGCCAGGTAACACACTTGCTCTAAAGGATATGCCAGTTGGTACAATTGTACACAATATAGAATTACAAGCAGGTAAAGGTGGTCAATTAGTTAGATCAGCAGGAGCTTCAGCTCAGTTAATGGCTAAAGAAGGAAACTATGCAACACTTAGATTACCTTCAGGTGAAATGAGATACGTTAGAATAGAGTGTAGAGCTACTATCGGTACAGTATCAAATACAACTAATAATATAGTTAATTTAGGAAAAGCTGGTAGAAAGAGACACATGGGATGGAGACCTACAGTAAGAGGATCTGTCATGAACCCTAATGACCATCCACACGGTGGTGGTGAAGGTAAATCACCAGTTGGTAGACCAAGTCCAGTTACTCCATGGGGTAAACCAGCACTTGGATACAAAACAAGAAAACACAAGAAGTACTCAGATAGATTCATCATCAAGAGAAGAAATAGCAAATAGTATGAAGAGAATATATATTTCTCTTCATAGTCTGCAAGCATAAAGGTTAATGAAGGGAGGATTTCAAGTGAGTAGATCAATTAAAAAGGGACCTTTTATAAAAGATAGTCTTTTAAAGAAAATAGAAGAAATGAATGCAAGTGGAGATAAGAAAGTAGTAAAGACATGGTCAAGAACTTCAACAATATTTCCACAAATGATTGGTCACACTATAGCTGTACATGATGGAAGAAAACATGTTCCAGTTTATGTATCAGAAGATATGGTTGGACACAAACTAGGAGAATTCGCTTTAACTAGAACTTATAAAGGTCACGTGAACACAGAAAAGTCATCAAAGAGAAAGTAGTAGCCTAGAAAGGAGGATCATCAATGGAAGCTAGAGCTATAGCTAAGTATATAAGAATGTCTCCTTTGAAAGTAGGAGTAGTTCTTAACTTAATAAGAGGAAAGAATGTTAATGAAGCTTTCGCAATATTACAATATACTCCAAAAGACGCTGCAGTTGTTATAAACAAAGTGTTGAAATCAGCTGTTGCTAATGCAGAGAATAATTTAAACTTAGATTTAAGTAAATTATATGTTGCAGAAGCTCACGTAGGTCAAGGTCCTACATTAAAGAGATTTAGACCACATGCTCAAGGTAGAGCGTTCAGAATTAATAAAAGAACTAGCCACATAACTGTAGTAGTTAAAGAAAGAGCATAGTAGAAGGAGGGAAATAGATTGGGTCAAAAAGTACATCCTCATGGACTTAGAGTTGGTGTAATCAAAGGTTGGGACGCAAAATGGTATGCTAATAAAAAGAATTTTGCAGATAACCTTGTTGAAGATAACCAAATAAGAGAATTTGTAAAGAAGAAACTATACTCAGCTGGTATATCAAAGATTGAAATCGAAAGATATACTAATAGAGTTAAGCTAAATATATCTACTGCTAAACCAGGTGTTGTTATTGGTAGAGGCGGATCAGGAATAGAAGCATTAAAAAAAGATTTAGAAAAATTCGTTACTGAAAAAAATATACTAATAAATATAGTAGAAATTAAAAACTCTGAAGTTGAAGCACAATTAATGGCTGAGAATGTAGCAGCTCAATTAGAAAAGAGAATATCTTTTAGAAGAGCTATGAAACAAACAATTCAAAGAGCTATGAGATCAAGTGTTAAGGGAGTTAAGATTGCATGTTCAGGTAGATTAGGCGGAGCTGAAATCGCAAGAACAGAGCACTATCATGAAGGAACTATACCACTACAAACTTTAAGAGCTGATATAGATTATGGATTTGCTGAAGCAGATACAACATATGGAAAAATTGGAGTTAAAGTGTGGGTATACAACGGAGAAATTCTTCCAACTAAGAAAGTGGAAAAGGAAGAAATTAACGCGTAATAAGGAAAGGAGGAATACGTCATGTTAATGCCTAAAAGAGTAAAACATCGTAAGGTACAACGTGGTAGAATGAAAGGAAAAGCTACTAGAGGTAATTTCCTTGCATATGGAGATTTCGGTATTCAAGCTACATCTTGCGGATGGATAACAAGCAATCAAATAGAGTCTGCCAGAATCGCAATTAATAGATACATTAGAAGAGGAGGAAAACTTTGGATAAAGATTTTCCCAGATAAGCCAGTTACTGAAAAACCAGCTGAAACAAGAATGGGTTCCGGTAAAGGATCACCAGAGTATTGGGTAGCGGTTGTTAAGCCAGGCAGAGTATTGTTCGAACTATCAGGAGTTCAAGAAGAAGTTGCTAGAGAAGCAATGAGACTTGCTCAGCATAAACTTCCTGTAAAGAGTAAGTTCGTTACAAGAAGAGATTTTGAGGAAATGGGTGGTGAAGAATAATGAAGGCTAATGATTTAAAAGAGTTAAGATCAAGCAATCCTCAAGATTTAAAGGTTAAGTTAGGTGACCTTAAGGCTGAATTATTCAACTTAAGATTCCAATTAGCTACAGGACAGTTAGAAAACCCAATGAGAATTAGAGAAGTTAAGAAATCAATTGCCCAAATTAAGACTATCATCAGAGAAGAAGAATTAAAGGCGATTGAGCAGTAATTTCGATAGGCTGAAAGGAGGTAAGTCCCAGTGGAAAGAGGATTAAGAAAAAAGAGAATTGGTAGAGTCGTTTCAGATAAAATGGATAAGACAATTGTAGTTGCTGTTGAGACTAAGGTTAGACACCCATTATACGGAAAAACTGTTAACAGAACTACTAAATTTAAAGCTCATGATGAAAATAATGAAGCTAAATTAAATGATAGAGTATTAATAATGGAAACTAGACCATTATCAAAAGATAAGAGATGGAGACTAGTTGAGATCATCGAGAGAGCGAAGTAGTCTTTCGTAAGATTGAAAGGAGGTTAATTATATGATACAACAACAAACCTTACTAAAAGTTGGAGACAATTCTGGTGCGAAAGAAATTATGTGTATCAGAGTTTTAGGTGGATCCAAGAGAAAGTACGGAAATATTGGAGATATAATCGTTGCTTCAGTTAAAAGTGCAACACCAGGTGGAGTTGTTAAAAAGGGTGACGTTGTAAAAGCAGTTATAGTAAGATCAGTAAGAGGATTAAGAAGAGCTGATGGGTCATATATAAAATTTGACGAGAATGCAGCTGTTATTATAAAAGATGATAAGCAACCAAGAGGAACTCGTATCTTCGGACCAGTTGCTAGGGAGCTAAGAGATAAAGAATTTAATAAAATATTATCATTAGCACCAGAAGTTCTATAATAGAGTAGGAGGTGGCTAAGGTGAAGGTACACGTAAGAAAGAACGACACAGTTATAGTTATATCAGGACAAGATTCAGGAAAAACTGGCGAAGTTTTAAAAGTAATACCTAAGAGCGGTAAAGTTATCGTTAAAGGCGTTAATATAGTAAGTAAGCACCAAAAACCAAACAAAGAAAATATGCAAGGTGGTATAATCAAAAAGGAAGCTGCAATATACAGCTCAAAAGTAATGTTATACTGTACTAAATGCAAAAATGCTACAAGAATAGCAAACAAAATCTTAGAAGATGGTTCTAAGGTAAGAGTATGTAAGAAGTGTGGAGAAACATTCTAGATCTGAAAGGAGGGTTCTTTAAATGGTACCTAGACTACATGAAAAATATGAAAAAGAAGTAGTTCAAGCGATGATCGAGAAGTTCGGATATAAGAACGTCATGGAAGTACCAAAGCTTGAAAAAATCGTAATAAATATGGGAGTTGGAGAGGCTAAAGAAAACCAAAAGGTTTTAGAATCAGCAGTTAATGATTTAACATTGATTTCAGGACAAAAGCCAATCTTAACTAGATCAAAGAAATCAGTTGCGAACTTTAAAATAAGAGAAAATATGCCTTTAGGTTGCAAAGTAACATTAAGAAGAGCAAAAATGTTTGAATTTGCAGATAGATTAATGTCTACAGCACTTCCTAGAGTTAGAGACTTTAGAGGAGTTTCTGCTAATTCTTTTGATGGCAGAGGAAACTACGCTTTAGGAATTAAAGAACAATTAATATTCCCAGAAATCGAGTATGACAAAATTGATAAAGTTAGAGGGATGGATATTATCTTCGTTACAAGTGCAAATACTGACGAAGAAGCAAGAGAATTGTTAAGATTTCTTGGTATGCCATTCGCTCAATAATAAGGAGGGGATATCGTGGCACGTAAAGCAATGATCGAAAAGTGGAAAAAAGAACCTAAATATTCAACAAGAGCGTACACTAGATGCAGAATATGTGGAAGACCACATGCGGTGCTAAAGAAATTTGGTATCTGCAGAATTTGCTTCAGAGAACTTGCTTATAAGGGTCAAATTCCTGGATGCAAAAAGGCAAGCTGGTAATATCTAATGTAGTGAAAGGAGGCACAATTCAATGGTTATGACAGATCCAATTGCAGATTTGCTAACACGTATAAGAAATGCAAATGCTGTAAGACACGAAACAGTAGAGATTCCTTCTTCAAATGTAAAGAAGGCTTTAGCTAATATATTACTACAAGAAGGTTATGTTAAAGAAATAGAAGAATATAACGACGGTGTAGTACCTATGTTAAGAATAGCGCTTAAATACGGTGCTAATAAGGAAAGAGTAATAACTGGTCTTAAGAGAATATCTAAACCAGGATTAAGAGTTTACTGTAAAAAAGATGAAGTACCTAAAGTACTTAATGGTTTAGGAGTTGCTGTTATATCAACTTCTAAAGGAGTTATAGTAGATAGAGAAGCTAGAAACCAAGGTTTAGGCGGAGAAGTTATCTGCTACGTATGGTAATTTTCAGATTGAAAAATATCTATAAAGTTTTAATATAGAAATGTTCTAAAATGGAATACAGGAGGTGCAATTATGTCAAGAGTAGGTAGATTACCAATAGCTATTCCTGCTGGAACTACTGTTACAGTAACACCAGAGAACGTTGTTACTGTAAAAGGAGCTAAAGGTGAGTTAGTAAAAACTATGCACAAAGACATAAAAATAGCAGTTGAAGACAATCAAGTTGTTGTAACAAGACCAAGCGACAACAAAGATCATAGAGCTCTTCACGGATTAACAAGAGCACTTATAAATAATATGGTTACTGGAGTTTCTCAAGGGTATGCAAAGACTCTTGAACTAGTAGGCGTAGGTTATAGAGCTCAAATTCAAGGAACAAAATTAGTTATGAATCTTGGATATTCTCATCCAGTAGAAATAGAACCAATTACAGGGGTTACTTTCAAAACTGATGGAACTACTAAGGTTATAGTTGAAGGTATAGACAAAGAAAAAGTTGGGGCTGCTGCTGCTGACATTAGATCATGGAGAGAGCCAGAGCCATATAAAGGCAAAGGTATTAAGTACTCTAATGAAGTTATTAGACGTAAAGAAGGTAAAACTGGTAAGAAATAATAGAAAGGAGTGAGACTTATGTTCAAAAAGGTAGACAGAAAACAATCAAGAGAGAAACGTCACCTAAGAGTTCGTAAGAAAATATTTGGGACTCCTGAAAGACCAAGATTATGTGTTTTCAGAAGTGATAAAAATATATATGCTCAAATCATAGATGATGTTAACGCTGTAACACTTGTTGCTGCTTCAAGTTTAGATAAAGACTTCGATGGAAAAGCAGGAAGCAACAAAGAAGCTGCTAGAATAGTTGGAACTGCAGTTGCAAAGAAAGCTATTGAAAAAGGAATTTCAGATGTGGTATTTGACAGAGGTGGATACATATACCATGGAAGAATTCAAGAGTTAGCTGAAGGTGCAAGAGAAGCAGGCCTTAAATTCTAAAAAACAAGGAGGGAAATAAATGAGAATCGATCCTAGCACACTAGACCTTAAAGAAAAGGTTGTTTTCATAAACAGAGTAACTAAGGTTGTTAAGGGTGGTAGAAACTTCAGATTCAGCGCTTTAGTCGTTGTAGGTGACGAAAACGGACACGTAGGCGTTGGAATGGGAAAATCAGTTGAAATACCTGAAGCAATCAGAAAAGGAATTGAAGACGCAAAGAAAAATTTAGTAGAAGTTGCTATGGTTGGAACAACTGTTCCACATCAAATATATGGAAAATTCGGTACTGGTAATGTTTTAATAATGCCAGCTACAGAAGGTACAGGAGTTATCGCTGGAGGTCCAGCTAGAGCTGTTCTTGAATTAGCAGGACTAAAAGATGTTAGAGCTAAGTCATTAGGTTCTAATAACCCAAGAAACATGGTTAACGCTACAATTAATGGATTAGCAAGCTTAAGAACTGCAGAAGATATTGCAAAATTAAGAGGCAAATCTGTTGAAGAAATACTAGGTTAGGAGGGGAATTGCTATGGCTAAACTAAAAGTAACATTAGTTAAGAGCTTAATCGGTAGAAAAAAAGATCATATCGCTACTGCAAATGCCCTTGGACTAAAGAAAATAGGTAAATCAGTAGAACATGAGGTTAATCCTCAAATCAACGGTATGATAAACAAAGTAAGCTACTTATTAAAAGTTGAAGAAGTTTAAAACGAGGAGGTGTAAGTAGCATGAAACTTCATGAGTTAAAACCAGCAGCAGGAAGCAAAAAAGCTCCTAAAAGAGTCGGTAGAGGTACTGGATCAGGATTAGGAAGAAATGCTGGTAAAGGTGAAAAGGGACAAAATTCTAGAACTGGTGGTGGAGTAAGACCTGGATTTGAAGGAGGTCAAATGCCACTATATAGAAGACTTCCCAAAAGAGGTTTTACTAATATATTTGCTAAAGAATACATTTCTATAAATGTTGATAGATTAAATATATTTGAAAATGGAACTGAAATCACTCCAGAAGTTTTACTTGAAACTAGAGTAATAAGTAAAATCAGAGACGGAGTTAAGATATTAGGAAATGGAAACTTAGAAAAGAGCCTAACTGTAAAAGGATGTAAATTCTCTAAGTCTGCAATAGAAAAGATAGAAGCAGCTGGAGGAAAAGTTGAGGTGATCTAATATGCTATCAACCCTACGTAATGCCTGGAAGGTTCCAGATTTAAGAAAAAAGTTATTATGGACAGTTTTATTTGTTGCAATTTACAGGATGGGAAGTCATATTCCTGTTCCTGGAATTGATACTGAGTATCTTAAAACTCTTACTGAATCTGGAAATAATTTATGGAGCTTCTATGATTTAATGTCTGGTGGTGCTTTAAGTAGATTTAGCATACTAGCATTAGGAGTTGTTCCATATATTAACTCATCAATAATAATGCAATTACTTACTATAGCTATTCCACCTTTAGAGCAATTATCTAAAGAAGGAGAAGAAGGACGTAAGAAGATTCAAAATATAACAAGATATGCATCGATTTTATTTGGTGTAATTACAGCCTACGGTACTTATGTATTAATGTATAATCAAGGTGGTATACGTGAATCAGGTTTTGCATTCATATATCTTATTATACTAACTTTAACTGTAGGATCAGCTTTCTGTATGTGGTTAGGTGATCAAATAACTGTAAAAGGAATAGGAAATGGTATATCATTGATAATATTTATTAACATAGTATCAAGAATACCAAATACTATAGCATCAATAGCAGCATTAAAGAATATGGATCAGGTAGATATAATTCAAATAGCTTTATTTGCAGTTTTTGTTGTTTTACTTTTAGCAGTAGTAATATATTTATCACTAGCAGAAAGAAGAGTAACTGTTCAGTATGCTAGTAAAGCTGTTGGTAATAGAGTAGCTAAAGGTCAATCAACCCATATTCCATTAAGTTTAATTGGTTCAGCGGTTATTGCAATAATATTTGCTATGTCAGTTATGCAATTTCCTAAGACTATTGCACAACTTTTCCCAGATAAAGACTGGGCAAAATGGATAACGGGAAGTACATACAGTGTATTTAATGAAAAAACTTGGATGTATCCAGTAATTTATGCTGTATTGACAATATTCTTTACTTGGTTTTATACTCAAATAACATTTAAGCCAGATGAAATGGCTGAAAATATGAATAAATCAGCAGGTTTTATACCTGGAATTAGACCAGGTAAACCAACTGAAAAGTATTTAGAAAATATTTTAACAAAAGTTTCAATCTTTGGTGGCATATTTGCTGCAATATTAGCGATCACTCCAATAATAATAGAAAATAACACTCAATTTAAGGGTATTTCATTTGGAGGAACTTCACTATTGATCTTAGTTGGTGTTGCATTAGATGTAATGCGAACTCTTGAGTCTCAATTAGTTGTGCGCCACTATCAAGGATTCCTTAAATAAAGTACAAAATGGAGATGGTGTCGGTGAAAGTTGTTTTATTTGGTCCGCCAGGGGCAGGAAAAGGAACACAAGCAAAATCAATTTGTAATAGATACTCCATACCTCATATATCAACTGGGGATATTTTTAGAAAGAACATTTCTGAAAATACACCATTGGGAATTGAGGCAAAGAAATATATTGACAATGGTCAATTAGTTCCGGATGAAGTAACTATTAATATGGTTAAAGATAGATTACAAGCAGAAGATTGTAGAATGGGTTATCTACTAGATGGATTTCCAAGAACAGTACATCAAGCTAATGCACTGGAGGAATTTTTAGATGATAGAAAAGAATCTTTGGATACTGCTCTATTAATTCAAGTTCCTAGTGAGTTCATACTAGAAAGAATGACTGGAAGAAGAGTATGCCCTTCATGTGGAGCAAGTTATCATGTTAAATTTAATCCAACAAAGATTGAATCAAAATGTGATGTTTGTGGATCCGA
This sequence comes from Clostridium sp. UBA1652, assembly GCF_002320975.1. Lineage (NCBI taxonomy): Bacteria > Bacillati > Bacillota > Clostridia > Eubacteriales > Clostridiaceae > Clostridium > Clostridium sp. UBA1652. The sequence continues at coordinate 9,194 of NZ_DCLI01000015.1, read as the reverse complement.
CATCATTCAAAGAAAAGATGATTCGGAAGAAACAGTTAAAGAAAGATTAGCTGTATATGAAAGACAGACTCAACCACTTATAGAGTACTATAAGGAGAAAGATTTACTTTCAGTTGTTGATGGCACAAAAGCAATCAATGAGGTCTTTGAAAGTATCTGTAAGATATTAGGAAGTGAGTAAATGTGATTATATTAAAAAATGATAAAGAAATCGACCTAATGAGAAAAGCAGGTAGAACCTTGGCAGAGGCCCTACTTTTAGTAGAATCAAAAGTCAAACCTGGTATTACTACTGCAGAGTTAGATAGAATAGCAGAAGAATTTATAACTAAGCAGGGAGGAAAGCCCTCCTTTAAAGGATTATATGGTTTTCCAAGTGCACTTTGTATCTCTATAAATGAACAGGTTGTCCATGGATTTCCGAGTTCGTATAAATTACAAGATGGAGATATTGTAAGTATTGATTGTGGGGTCTTTCTAGATGGATTCCATAGTGATGCTGCAAGAACTTTTCCTGTAGGAGAGATATCAGAAATATCTAAAAAGCTTATAGATGTTACTGAAAAAAGTTTTTTTAAAGGTATAGAAAAAGCTGTTGAAGGTAATAGATTAACAGATATATCTTATGAAATCCAAAGTTATGTTGAACAAAATGGATTTTCAGTTGTAAGAGATTATGTGGGTCATGGAATAGGGAAAGCTGTTCATGAAGATCCGGAAGTACCTAATTTTGGTAGACCAGGTAGAGGTCCGAGATTATCATCAGGTATGGTACTCGCTATAGAACCGATGGTTAATATTGGAACATGGAGAGTGAAAACATTAGATGATGATTGGACTGTTGTAACAGCGGATGGCATGAAGTCAGCTCATTATGAAAACACTGTTGCTATATTACAAAATGGTCCTGAGATTTTAACACTAATTAAGTAATTAAGTGTTGCTTAGTTATAAATTCACAATTACCATAGAGGGATTTGTAGATTTATTACTAGGGTAATCATTGAGGTGAAATAAGTTGAATAAAAGCAACTTAATTGGAAAGTTAGTATTTTCAAAAGCTGGTAGAGATAAAAACAATCCCTATTTAATAGTGAACGTAATAGCTGAAGACTATGTTTACTTAGCAAATGGAAGTACAAAAAAGATAGAAATGCCTAAAAAGAAGAAAATAAAGCACTTGAATTTTACGGAAATCATAGATGAAGAACTAAAGAACTCTATTTTAAATAATGAGGATAATCTAGATTTAAAAATTAAGAATTTTATAAAATTTGAAGGCATTGATAAGGAGGTTTGATTACCTTATGTCAAAAGATGATGTAATAGAAATGCAAGGAACAGTTTTAGAGTCACTACCTAATGCTATGTTCCAAGTTGAACTAGAAAGTGGTCATAAAATATTAGCTCATATTTCAGGTAAACTAAGAATGAATTTCATAAGAATTCTGCCAGGAGATAAGGTTACTGTTGAATTATCTCAATATGACCTTACTAGAGGAAGAATTACTTGGAGAGCAAAATAGTAATATCGAATACTAATTAATATCTTGCGAATATTTTTTCAAGATTATAAGTAATACAAGGAGGGTTAGCGATGAAAGTAAGACCATCAGTTAAGCCTATTTGCGAAAAGTGCAAAATCATTAGAAGAAAAGGTAGAGTAATGGTTATTTGCGAAAACCCAAAGCACAAGCAAAAACAAGGCTAAAATAAATAAAATCCATAAAAATTTGATAGAATGGAATACAAATTTTATTGACTTTTTTTCCATTCTAAAATATCATTAGATAGGCATTTAATTAAGCATAAATAAATTTTAGGGCGGCTGACAGTGGTGTTTCCATTGACCTGAGATTTTATTTATATATATTTACCACATTGAAAAGGGAATTTAATTACCAGGAGGTGTAAGTTTTAATGGCTAGAATAGCTGGTATAGATCTACCAAAAGAAAAAAGAGTTGAGATAGGTCTAACTTATATATACGGAATCGGTTTATCAACCGTACACAAAATATTAGCAGAAACTGGAGTAAATCCAGACACAAGAGTTAGAGATTTAAACGAAGACGAAGTTAACGCTATAAGAAATTTCATCAACAAGAATTTAGTTGTTGAAGGTGATTTAAGAAGAGAAATAGCACTTAACATAAAAAGATTAGTAGAAATTGGTTGCTATAGAGGAATGAGACATAGAAGAGGTCTTCCAGTAAGAGGACAAAGAACAAAAACAAATGCAAGAACTAGAAAAGGTCCAAAGAAAACTATTGCTAATAAGAAAAAATAGTAAGGAGGGAAGACAATGGTAGCAGCAAAAGTTAAGAAAACTAGAAGAAGAAAAGAAAGAAAAAATGTTGAACATGGAGCAGCTCACATTAAGTCAACTTTCAATAACTCTATCGTAACTTTAACTGATGCAGTTGGTAATGCATTATCATGGTCATCAGCTGGTGCGTTAGGATTTAGAGGGTCAAGAAAGAGTACTCCTTTTGCGGCTCAAATGGCAGCTGAAACAGCGGCTAAAACAGCTATGGAACACGGATTAAAAAGTGTTGAAGTATATGTAAAAGGTCCAGGATCAGGTAGAGAAGCTGCTATAAGAAGTTTACAAGCAGCAGGATTAGAAGTAACTTTAATTAAAGATGTTACTCCAATTCCACATAACGGATGTAGACCACCAAAAAGAAGAAGAGTGTAGTAGAAACATCATAGGAGGTGTAATTAATGGCAAGATATACTGGAGCATCATGTAGATTGTGCAGAAGAGAAGGCGCTAAGCTATTTCTTAAAGGAGATAGATGCTATACAGATAAATGTGCTTTCGTGAGAAGAAGCTACGCACCAGGACAACATGGAGCTAGTAAAAAGAAGCTTTCTAACTACGGAATGCAGTTAAGAGAAAAGCAAAAAGCTAAAAGAATTTATGGAGTACTTGAAAAACAATTTTCTAAGTACTATGAAAAAGCAGATAAGATGAGAGGCATAACAGGTGAAAACCTACTTATGTTACTAGAAATGAGACTAGATAACGCAGTATTCAGATTAGGATACGGTGCATCTAGAACTGAGGCTAGACAATTAGTTAATCACGGACATTTCTTAGTTAACGGTAAAAAAGTTGATATTGCTTCATATAAAGTAAGTGTTAACGACGTTATCTCTGTATCTGAAAAAAGCAGAGGAACTGAAAAGTTCAAAGTATTTGCTGAAAATCCAAAAACATTACCAAAATGGATAATGTCAACACCTGAAAACTTTGAAGGTAAAATAATTGCTATACCAGCAAGAGAAGACATTGATACTGCAATCAATGAAACTCTTATCGTTGAGTTATACAGCAAGTAATAATATGCTATTTGCGAGGGGGTTATACTCTCCTTTGCAAATATTGAATCAGTTGCCCTCATAATAAGGTTGCCACATTATAAAAAGGAGGGTTTTGCGCATGTTAGAAATAGAAAAACCAATAATTGAATGTATAGAACAAAGTGAAGATGGTACTTATGGGAAATTCGTAGTTGAACCATTAGAAAGAGGTTATGGAATTACTCTGGGAAATGCGTTAAGAAGAATACTTCTTTCATCATTACCTGGTGTAGCTACTACTTCTGTTAAAATTGATGGAGTACTACATGAGTTTTCTACTGTTACTGGTGTTAAGGAGGATGTTACTGAACTTATCCTTAATATAAAAGGGTTAGCTCTTAGAATGAATGGAGAAGGACCAAAGGTTATTTACATTGATTCTAAAGGACCTGGAGTAGTAACAGGTGCAGATATTAAAACAGATGGAGACGTTGAAGTAGTTAATAAAGATATGCATATAGCTACTTTAGACGAAAATGGAAGATTATATATGGAGCTTACTGTTAACAGAGGTAGAGGATATGTGACTCAAAATAAAAATAAGTCAGATTCATTACCATTAAGCGCTATAGCAGTAGATTCAATCTATACTCCTGTAAAAAGAGTAAACTTTACAGTTGAAAATACAAGAGTAGGTCAAATTACTGACTATGATAAGTTAGCATTAGAAATATGGACTAATGGAACAATCAAGATAGATGAAGCTATAAGTCTTTCAGCCAAAATTTTAATTGAACACTTCAAACTTTTCATGTCACTTACAGATAATACAAATGACATGGAGATAATGATTGAAAAAGAAGAAGATAAAAAAGAAAAAGTCCTTGAGATGACTATTGAAGAGCTTGATCTTTCAGTTAGATCATATAACTGTTTAAAGAGAGCAGGTATAAATACTGTTCAAGAGCTTGCATTGAGATCAATGGATGATATGATGAAAGTAAGAAACTTAGGTAAAAAATCTCTCGAAGAAGTTGAGAGAAAACTTAAGGAATTAGGCTTAGGTTTAAGACTAAGTGACGAGTAAGGAGGTAGAATCATGGCAGGATATCGTAAGTTAGGTCGTCCAACAGACCAAAGAAGAGCTATGCTAAGAAACCTTGTTACAAGCTTCTTAAAGCATGGTAAAATAGAAACTACAGATACAAGAGCAAAAGAAGCAAGAAGTCTTGCTGAAAAGATGATTACTTTAGCTAAAAGAGGAGATCTTCACGCTAGAAGACAAGTATTATCTTTTGTTACTGAAGAAGCTGTAGTTAAAAGATTATTTGAAGAAATTGCTCCTAAATATACTGAGAGAAATGGTGGATACACTAGAATGTTCAAAGTTGGTCCTAGAAGAGGAGACGGAGCAGAAGTAGTTATACTTGAGTTAGTATAATATAGAGGGGATTAAGTATATACTTAGTCCCCATTTTATCATACTTAGATATAATTATTATAAAGTATATATTCAATTATAGATTTTATAATAATTATATAACTAAGGGGGCGAATAGCATGGAAGACAAAATCATTAAATGTGAAGATATTAGTTTTAAATATTTTTCGCACGAAAATGGAGAAGAACATTACGCATTAAATGGTGTGAACCTAGAAGTTAAAAGAGGAGAATTTTTAGTAGTACTTGGTCATAATGGATCAGGAAAATCTACTATTGCAAAACATATAAATGCTTTATTATTACCCACAGAGGGGGCAATATATGTTAAAGGTTTGAATACTAAAGATAAAGATAATTTATGGGAAGTTAGAAAAACTGCAGGAATGGTTTTTCAAAATCCAGATAATCAATTAGTTGCAACTATAGTTGAGGAAGATGTAGCATTTGGTTCTGAAAATTTAGGGGTCGAGTCTAAGGAAATAAGAGCCAGAGTAGATGAAGCGCTTAAAAAAGTTGGAATGTATGAATATAGAAGGCATGCACCTCACCTATTGTCAGGGGGACAAAAACAAAGAATCGCTATAGCTGGGATATTAGCTATGCAACCAGAGTGCATAATATTTGATGAGCCTACTGCTATGTTAGACCCATCAGGTAGAAAAGAAGTTATGAATACCATAAGAGAAATAAATAAAAACTTAGGAATTACCATAGTGCTTATAACACATTATATGGATGAGGCTGCTCAAGGAGATAGAGTTATAGTTATGGAACAAGGTAAAATTGTTCTAGAAGGAAATCCAAGAGAAGTGTTTTCAAAAGTTAAGACAATGAAGGAAATAGGACTTGATGTTCCTCAGGTTACGGAATTAGCTTATGAACTTCAAAAAGAAGGTATAAATATTAGTACCGAAATATTAAATGTAGATGAGATGGTGAATGCATTATGTCAATTAAAGTAAACAAATTAACTCATATATATATGCCTAAGACACCTTTTGAGAAAAAGGCACTAAACAATGTATCTGTTGATATAGAACAAGGTGAATTTGTGGCATTAATTGGTCATACAGGCTCAGGTAAGTCAACATTAATCCAACATCTAAATGGATTATTGGAAGCCAGTTCTGGAGAAATAATAGTAGATGGAACTAATATCACTGCGAAGGGCGCTAAGCTAAGTGAAATAAGAAAAAAAGTAGGGTTAGTGTTCCAATATCCTGAATATCAATTATTTGAAGAAACTATAGAAAAAGATATTGCATTTGGGCCTAGGAACTTAGCATTAGGTGAAGAAGAAATACATAAAAGAGTAATCAAGGCCATGAATATGGTTGGACTCGATTATGAGATTTATAAAGATAAATCTCCATTTGAGTTAAGTGGTGGACAAAAACGTAGAGTTGCTATAGCAGGTGTAGTTGCAATGGAACCTAAGGTTTTGATATTAGATGAACCTACCGCAGGATTAGACCCTAAGGGAAGAGATGAGATATTAGTACAGATTCAAAAGTTACACAAAGAATATGGAATGACTATAGTATTAGTATCTCATAGTATGGAGGACGTAGCCAAAGTTGCTAATAGAGTTATAGTAATGAATTCAGGTGAAATTATATTAGATGGAGAGCCTAAAGAAGTATTTAAGGAAAGTGAAGTACTAGAGAGTGTTGGATTAGCAGTTCCTCAGGTAACTTACTTAATAAAAGCATTGATAGAAAAAGGTTTTAAAGTAGATAAAGATATATTTACAATTGACCAAGCTAAGGAAGATCTTATTAAGATTTTAAGGAAGAACTAGGGGAGGGATTTTAAAATGATAAAAGATATAACTATTGGGCAATACGTTCCTGGAGATTCCTTCATACATAAATTGGATCCTAGGACGAAAATAATATCTGCAATATTATTTATTGTGTCGTTATTTATAATAAATGAATTTATTGGTTATATTTTTGTAGTGGCATTTATAGCATCTGCAATAATTAGTTCTAAAGTATCTCCTAGGTTCTATTTTAAAGGAATTAAACCTGTCATGACTCTAATAATAATAACTGCTATACTGAATATTTTTATGATAAAAGGAACAAGCGATACACTTTTATTTAGTTGGAAGTTTATAAAAGTATATGAAGAGGGAATTAATATAGCTATATTTATGACATTAAGACTATTATTCTTAATAATAGGAACATCTATATTAACCTTAACTACATCACCTATAGAGCTTACAGATGCTTTAGAAAGGCTGCTAAAACCTTTAGGGGTAATAGGGATTAGTTCACATGAAGTAGCTATGATGATGACTATTGCTTTAAGATTTATACCAACCTTAATAGATGAAACTGATAAGATTATGAAAGCACAAAAAGCAAGAGGCGCTGATTTTGATGGTGGAAATATATTTCAGAAAGCTAAGAGTCTTATACCATTATTAGTTCCTTTATTTATAAGTTCATTTAAGAGAGCTGATGAGTTAGCGATGGCAATGGAAGCTAGATGCTATAGAGGTGGAGATGGTAGAACTAGGATGAAACAACTCAAATATACATCTATAGATACATTAGCTTACTTCATAGTAGCTATGTTAATTGTTATAAGTATTGGTGTAAGAGTTTTATTATAAGGTGAAACTGAATGAGAAATATTAAGCTTAAGCTTGAATACGATGGTACTCATTTTTGTGGGTGGCAGAAGCAAACAAATGGAAGAACAGTAGAAGCGGTATTACAGCTTGCTGTAGAAACTATAGTTAAGGAAGATATAAAGCTAATAGGATGTAGTAGAACGGATTCTGGGGTGCATGCAAAAGAATATGTGGTAGCATTTAAAACCAATAGTAAAATACCAGCTGAAAAATTTAAAGATGCTATTAATACAAAGCTTCCTAAGGATATAGTAGTACTTTGTTCAGAAGAGGTTTCAGAAGAATTTCATCCGAGATATCATACTAAAGGTAAAACTTATTGCTATACTATATTAAATTCTGAATTACCTAGAGCTATAGGTAAAGATTATGTATATCACTTTAAGTGGAAGCTAGATGTGGATAAGATATCTGACGCATCTAAATATTTTATAGGTACTCATGATTTTAATGCATTTAGATCTCTAGGTGGTTCTGTAAAGACAACGGTAAGAACAATATGGGATATTAAAGTAAAAAAAGATGAAGAAGTTATAAAAATTTATGTATCAGGTGATGGTTTTCTCTATAATATGGTAAGAATAATAGTAGGTACTTTAATACAAGTGGGAAGAAGTAAAATAGAACCATCAGAAATAGAAGATATAATTAATAAAAAGGATAGAAAAAATGCTGGGAAGTGTGCTCCAGCTGCAGGTTTATGTTTAGAAAAAGTTTTTTATTAAAAAGTTAAAATAAAAGTGTTAAATTTATTGACACGCCCGTAAGCGTGTATTATAATGTTACTTGTTGTTATGATAGTTTGTGTATAAGATTCATAGTATTGGAATCTAAACATAAAGTTAGGACATAAATGTTTAAAATAGTAGTTCAGGGAGGGAAAATGATGAAATCATACATCGCTAAACCACAAGAAGTTGAAAGAAAATGGTATGTAGTTGATGCTGCTGGTAAACCACTTGGTAGAGTTGCTAGCCAAATAGCTTCAATATTAAGAGGAAAAAATAAACCAACATTTACACCAAATGTTGATTGTGGAGATTTCGTAATAGTTATAAATGCTGAGAAAGTTGTTTTAACTGGTAAGAAATTAGACCAAAAATTCTTAAGAAAACATAGTTTATATCCAGGTGGATTAAAAGAAACTCCATATAGAGAAGTTTTAGAAAAAAAACCTGAGTTTGCTTTTGAAGAAGCTGTAAGAAGAATGCTTCCAAAGGGAGTATTAGGAAGACAAATGTTAAAGAAACTTAAGGTTTATAGAGGAGAAGAACATAATCACGCTGCTCAACAACCAGAAGTACTAGAATTAAAGTACTAATACAGACTCGGGAGGAGGAAGAAAAATGGCAAAAGTTCAATACATGGGAACTGGAAGAAGAAAGAAATCAGTTGCAAGAGTAAGACTTGTACCAGGTGAAGGTAAAGTTATAGTAAATAAGAGAGAAATAGAAAACTACTTCGGATTAGAAACTCTAAGAGTTGTAGTTAACCAACCATTAGTTTTAACATCAACTAAAGAAAAATTTGATGTATTAGTTAATGTTCATGGTGGTGGTTTAACAGGTCAAGCAGGAGCAATCAGACATGGAATAACTAGAGCTTTATTAAAAGCTGATGAAGCTTTAAAGCCAGAGTTAAAGAAAGCTGGATTCCTAACTAGAGACCCAAGAATGAAGGAAAGAAAGAAATATGGTTTAAAGAAGGCAAGAAGAGCTCCTCAATTCTCAAAGAGATAGTATCTGCCTTTTTACAAGAGAGGTTTTACCTCTCTTTTTTTTGTCTAGAAAACCTC
>NZ_DCLI01000032.1:0-44912 GCF_002320975.1 Clostridium sp. UBA1652 | reverse complement strand
AGGGTAGTCTACTTTTCTTCCCACTCATTATTCATCTTTTATAAAAAAATATTCTTAAACTTTTAAAAGGATTAGATTTACTGTGCACCACTGCCCTGTAGGAGCTTCTTCCTTAGTCTCGTTAGATCCCTTTTTACCAATAAGGATTAGACTGACGCTGAGGAAGAGAAGGAACTTGATGAAGTTCTTCGAACTTCTACATATTAGCAGTGCGCGTCTACCGATCATTGGTGCAATTCTTCAATTCTTCAATTCTTCAATTCTTCAATTCTTCAATTCTTCAATAGGCATTTTGGCTTTTCCGTAATTTATTAGCAAGCCTTTCTTAAAAATTTTTCACTTTTCTTTTTAACACTGTGAAAAGAATCTAATGAAACTCTTCGAGTTTCTACAGGGCAGATGGGCAAATGATTTGATGGAGCTTGAGAAAAAGCTCCTACAGGGCATAAGTGTGTAGATTTATTGGGGGTAATGGCATATTAATATATTACCAATTATTTTTTAAGAGGGTGATAATATGGATTTTAGTGAATTAACGGGAAAAGTTGTAACTCCTTATGATAAAGAGTATCCATTTTTGAGGCTTGTTTATAATAGAGCTATTAATAAGTTCCCCATTGCTCTTGTATATTGTTACAGTAGCTTTGATGTTTCTAATGCAGTTAAATGGTGTAGAAAAAATAATGTCGAGCCTCGAATCCGTACTGGAGGCCATAATTATGATGGCTATTGTACAGCTAATGGTGTATTAGTAATAGATACCACCTATATGAATAATGTTTATATAGATACTAAAAAAGATATTGCAAAAATTGAGTCAGGTACAAGACTATGGAAAGTATACTCCTCTCTTGCTAAGGAAGGTTATGGCTTTGCAGGAGGTACCTGTCCAACAGTAGGTATCTCTGGCTTAGTTTTAGGAGGGGGGATAGGTTTATCTTCAAGGCTTTTTGGATTAACTTCCGATAATTTATTATCTTTAGATTTAATAAATAGTAAAGGAAATTCAATTAGGGCAGATAAAAAGATTAATTCTGATTTATTCTGGGCATGTAACGGCGCTGGGTCTGGTAACTTTGGTGTGGCTACAAGCTATACTTTTAATGTTTATAAGGCTAGAAAAGTAACTGTGATTCAACTTAGGTGGGATAAAACATCTAGAAGAGAATTTTTTGAACTATGGCAAAAGTGGTTAAAAACTGCTGATGATAGAATTAGCTGTTTTGCGGGTCTTAATAAAGAAGGAATTTATCTAAATGCATTTTTTTATGGATACGAATATGAGGCTGAAGAAATTTTAAAAGATTTTCTTATGCTTCCTAATTTATTGGAAGAATCATCAATTAAATATGTACCTTTTATTGATGCTGTAAAAGATATCGGATCTTTTTACGGCCCTCCTAATAGTTTTAAGGCAACTGGAAGGTTTGTATATAGGCCTCTATCTAAAGAAAATATAAATAAATTAATCGATTATATTGATACTAGCCCTGAAGGTGCTATTTGTAATATTAGGTTATATAGTTTAGGTGGAGCTGTGAAAAAAGTTCCTATAGATGCCACTGCATATTTTTACAGAAATTCATCTTATATTTTAGGAATTACAGCTGAGTGGGATAAAGATATAAAAGAAGGACTTTATATAAATTGGGTTAATCAGGTATTTAACTATGTAGAGCCTTTAACTCGAGGCTCATATGTCAACTTTCCTTATTCAGAATTAAAAGACTATGGTTATGAATATTGGGGGAAAAATTATTGTAATCTTAGAGAAGTAAAAAGCAAATATGATCCTGATAACTTTTTTAGATACCAGCAATCTATAGAGCCCTATTAACAACAAGATATAAGAGGACCGTTATAGATCTATTAAAATTAATCTATAACGGTCTTTTTGCATTTATAGGTTTTATTTTAGATATATATAGAGATTAATTTTGTGCTACTGTTCTTAATGATGAAGCTGCCGCTGTAAAAAATGCTGCTGCAAAAAGTAATAGTATTCCTATAGAAGGAAGTACCGCATATATCCCTTTATTATTCAACATTACTTCTTTAAGAGCATTTAATACCCAATTTTGAGGTGTAAAACTAGCTACTTTCTGAAAAATTCCTGGTAAGTACTCTACAGAAACAAAACATCCACTTACGGCACCAGTTAGTGTTGCTACCATATTAACTACTATTACACTTTGAGTTTCATTTTTTATCCATCTTGATAATAATAACCCTAAACTTAATATTACAAGAATAAATGCTGTAAATACTAAAAATAAAGCTGTATATGAGTTTCCCCAGTTTACTTTTAATACTATCTTTGTGAATCCCACCATAACAGCTACTTGAATCCACTCAGTGACCAAAAATGATAATAGTAAAGATCCTCCAATAGTAATATTACTATTGGGAGTGGATATACTTCTCCTTAACGTTCCATTCCTCTTAATCTCCATAATCTCATTAACAAAGTATATCATAGTATACATCATGAAACTTATCATTACACCAAGAAAAGCCATGTTAACTGTTTTTGTTTTCTCCTCAGTTGAAAATGTACTTTTCTCAACCTTAACTTTTGAATCTTGAATATTATTAATTAACTTATTCTTTAATTTGTCAGAATTATCGCTGTTAATATTGTTTGCTACTTTAGCTACTAATGTATTATTCATTATAAAAGAATTAATTTTATTACTTACTATATTATCTACATTTCCTTGACTTAGCTTTAATATACTTACTGCTGTACCTTCACTATCAGCTTGCTCTAAGGCAGTGGAGAATTTTTCTGGTATTATTATAGCAAAGGAACTATTTCCACTTTTTACTCTTCTCTCACCATCTTCAAGGGTAACTTTAGTTAAGTTTATAACTCCTGTATCTTTTAATTCATTTATAAGTTCTTCTCCTTTTAGTCCAGTATCTTGATTAACCACATCCACATATATACTAGAGGAGGATACATTTTCACTTTTATTTGTAAAAAGCACTACAATACTTACAACTAAAGTTGGCATAAGCATACCTAAAAGTAATATTTTTTTATCTTTAAGAATCCTCTGCAAATGCATAAAGGAATACTGTATTATCTTCATTTAACTCACCTCTCTAATTATCAAACTTAAATTTCATTATTCCAATAGCAAACCCAATAACCCCTATACTTAATAAAATGACTATATTAGTACTTATATTAGAAATATTGGATCCAACCATTATATTGGTATAGCTATTTGTGAGCCAGTAATTAAGCGTAGTCTTTATTACATTTCTCATAAACCCTGTTACTGAATCTATTGAATAAAAGGTTCCACCAAAAACAGCCATAATCATGATTACTATTGGTAGTACTGTCTTTAAGCTTTTTTGACTCTTAAATATGCTGCCAGCTAATGTTGATATTCCAGCTATGGCAGCTCCATGAGATAGTATTACTATACTAAGTGAACTTATATTGCTTCCCCAGCTAGTTTTTAATATAGCGCTGGTTAAAAGTATATACACTCCAACTTCTATCACTGCAATTAAAAATATTGCCATAGTCTTTCCTAATAAGAAATTCATTTTGCTCATAGACGTAGACTGTAGTCTTTTTAGAGTTCCACTTTCTCTTTCTTTTATAATATTTGAAGCCCCTACTGTTGTTAAAAACAAACTAACCATAATAAGCATACTAACTGCATAATATTGTTTTGAATTTATAACCTTATGGTTTTCAAACAATCCTTCCTTAATATAGTTTTGACTCATAATCTTGCTTAGTTCGTTTTGAAGCTCAATTGAATCAATATTTATTGCCTCTTCATTTAAGGTTTTATTTATTGCTATACTCATATTTAAGTTATTTGTATAAGCTTCAACTATTTCAGAAACAATAGAGCCATTTAACTCTTGTGCTGGAGATTTTATCACCTTAAGTGAAGCATCTTCTCCTAGAAGAGTTTTTTTACTAAAATCCTTTGGAACTATTATCGCAGCACTTACATCTCCTTTTTCTATATCTTCTTCTATGCTTTCAAAATCTCTGTCTTCTCTTAAAGTAATGCTATCTTTTAAATTACTTCCTTTAAATATCTCTTTTATTGATAAAGCTATCTGTCCCTTATCTTCATCTATGATAGATATTTTAAATTCAGGTAACTTAGGCTCTTGATTAAAATACTGTTCATATATAACTCCATTTAATGCAGCTAAAGCAAAAGGCATTACTATATATACAAACACATTAAATTTTATTCCTGATAAAATTTCTTTTAATTCATTCATAAAAATATATAAAAATCTCATCGTTTCCCCCTAATCCCTTAATGCCTTACCAGTAAGACTTAAAAATACAGTTTCAAGAGTAGGTTTTTTTATACTTATATCTTTTATTCCTATCTCTGCTTTAATTAAAACTTCAATAATCTGCTGTATACTTCTTTGGGTATCTTGCATTATTACTGTTAACTTAGAATCCTTATAAACTACTTCTCTTACACTATTAAGCTTCTTAAGTATTAAATCTATCTCGGGTTTATATTCACTTATGGTTATTTCAACTCTCTCTTCATTCATTATCATCCTCTTTATATGATCTTGATCTCCTTTTGCTATAACCTTTCCTTCATCTAAAATACATACCTTACTACAAAGAGCTTCAACTTCCTCCATATAATGACTTGTATATATCAAGGTTGAACCATGTTTTTTATTTAATCCTTTGGTAAACTCTAATATATTATTTCTTGATTGTGGGTCTATTCCCACAGTAGGTTCATCCATTATTACTATTTTGGGATAGTGCATAACTGCACAAGCTATATTAAGTCTTCTTTTCATTCCGCCTGAGAATTTTGATACTTTTTCTTTTCTTCTATCTTTTAATCCTGTAGCTTCTAATGCTTCTTCTATCCTCTCTTTTAATAGATTTCCTTTTAGAGAATACATTTTCCCCCAAAACTTTAGATTATCTATTGCGCTAATGTTTTCATAAAGAGCTATCTCTTGAGGAACAAGACCTATATTCTGCTTAGCCTCTATAGGGTTAGTTTTAATAGAGCTTCCATTTATTATAATATCTCCTTTATCTAATTTAGTAAGTCCACAGATCATAGATATAAGTGTTGACTTCCCAGCTCCATTTGGTCCTAATAAACCAAACAGTTCTCCTTCTTCTATATCCAAACTTATATTATCTACAGCTAATTTATCGTCATACCTTTTAGTAACATCTTTTAATTGAATAATTCCCATATTTATTACCTCCAAACCTTATACATTCATTATAGACAAATCACTAGTCATTACAGTACTGAGTTAAGTCACCTATAAAAATAAAAACCATGACTTAAGTCATGGTTTTGTTAAATCTAATCTACCAACTTATTTTTAAAAGCAAATATAGCTATCTGAGTTCTATCTCTTAACTCTAATTTACCTAGTATTTCTGTTATATTATTTTTAACAGTTCCTTCAGTTAAAAACAACTTTTCTCCTATTTCCTTATTTGAAAGTCCTGAACTTATTGCTTCAATAATATCAATTTCTCTTGAGGTTAACTTATTTCTACTTTTTATTTCTTTTATTCGCTCATCTTGAGAAAGCTCATCTCTATTTTCTATCATCTTATTCGCAACCTCAGGATGCATGATTATATTGCCTCCATAAACACCTTTTATTGCTTCAAAAATTCTTTCATGAGAAGTGTCTTTTAGCATATACCCGCTAGCCCCATAGCGCATAGCCCCTATAATATACTCATCATCTTTAAAGGTAGTGAGTATTAAAACCTTTGTTTCTGGAGAAATACTTTTCACAAGCTTAGTTCCCTGTACACCATCACAGCTAGGCATTCTTATATCCATGAGTATTACATCAACATTCTGATTCTTACATAATTGGTAAGCCGCTTCTCCATCCTCACATACTCCTACAACTTCAATCTCCTTATAGGAGCTAAGTATTATTTTCAATGCTTCTCTTATAAGATTCTCATCATCTGCTATTGCAATTTTTATGCAAGACATTATTTAAGTCACCTACTTCTTTCAACATTATAGTATTTTTTTCTTCTTAGGAAAAATTATATTTATCTCAAATCCACTATTCTTTTCACTGAAAAACTCTATCCTACCATCTAGATTATTAACTCTATCTTGCATACCTCTAAGCCCAAAGTCAGGTGTTAAGTTTTCTACACCTTCACCATTATCCTTTATATTTAACCCTACCTCCTTTTCAGTAAAGTGTAAGTTAATTGCAATAACGGTTGCTTTCCCATGCCTTAATGAATTATTCAAAGCCTCCTGAATAATTCTATACACCGAAAGGTTTTGATCTGATGTAAAAATATACTCACTTTTAGATGTATTAAATTCAACTCTAATCCCTGTATTCTTTTGAAAATTATTAACGAGCTCCTTAAGCACAAATATGCTATTATTATTTTCAAAGCTTATAGGGCTTAATTCCCTAACAGCTCTTCTTACATCTTCTAAGCCGTTTTTAGAATATGTATACATATCATTTAACATTTCTATAGCCTTATCTTTATCACTTTTAACTAAAAAGGGTAGCGCTTGAATCTGAATATTTAGAGTAGATAAAGTGTGTCCTACTGTATCATGTATTTCTCTAGATATTCTATCTCTTTCTCTAAGTACAGAAAGTTCTTCCACTGTATTTGAATATTCTTCTAACCTATTATAAGCCTCTTTAAGTTCTTGTTCCGAAACTCTTATTTTATCATATAGAAGTTGAGCTTCTTGTTTTCTTGCTTTCTCCTCTGCAATAAATCTTCCAAGCCCTCCAAATCCCATAACTATTACAGTATTAAAAATAATATTTGCTATAGGAAATTCCTGAAGATTTTTATAAAGAGGTGTCATACTCTGAAATATAACTGCTAAGTATAAAATTGAAGTTATTATATATGAATATCTTCTATTAAGCATAAGTGATGCATCAATTATCGCTACAAAATAATAAACAAAAGTAAATCCTCCAAAGTTATAGTACAGAAGTGATATTATTCCTATTTCTACAATTAATGATGTTATAATGGCATATGTTGTGTCTGTAAAAAAATATATTCTTACTTGAGTATTTATTATATAAAGCAATAAAAATACTACAAGAATTTTTATATTATCCTTATCTATCTTATTTAAAACAACTATGGACCCTATTACAGTAAAATATATAATATATCTTACTATAAGTATAAAATCCCCTGACTTTTTCTCCATTTATATACCTCTACTTAAACTCTATTTATGAAAATTATACCACAAAGACTACCATTTACATCCTACTAATTCGCTATAAAAGGCAAAAGATGTCTCCTATTTATGAGACGCCTCTTTATATGTTAGATATTAACTATACTTTATTTATACCAATACCTTCAAAATTATTAGTTCTAATCAAAATAATTAAAGCAATTATAAATGTAGCTGTACTTATCATGAAAATCATATAACTATTACCATATTCATATACAAATCCAAATATATATCCAAACAGAGCTCTTCCTATTGAAATTGCAGCATTAAATAATGTAATTGCTGTTCCTAAAACTGATGGATTAACTGAACTTCTAATAAAAGTTAAATTACCAACTGTTACAATAGAAACCCCTAGACAGTGCACAACGCTAACTGCTAAAAATGCATATTGATTTTCGACCAATGAATAAACTCCAAACCTTAAAATCATTGAAGCTACAACTAAAATATAAAATTTCTTAAAGCCTAATTTATTAATAAACTTAATGGCTACCATTAAAAATATAACTTCTGGTAGCACCATAGTAAATGTAAGCCAACTTATAGAAGACTCCGATCCACCTAAAGTTGACACTAGATGGTTTCCTGCATAACTCATAGAAGAGTCTACGATTACAGTTGTTAAAATAGTAATAATTAAAATAAATATATATTTTCTATTGGTTATTAGCTCTTTAAAGCTTCCTTTTTGTACCTTCTCTTTACCCTCAGTTTCTCCTAATGTAGAATCCTTAGGTAATCCAAAGCATATTGGAATAGTAATAAGTAATAAGAAGGCATAACTTGCAAATATTGTTCCATCTAACCCAAATTTATCTGCTAAAAATCCTACTGACATACTTACAATCATATATCCTAGTGATCCCATTGCTCTGATTGAACCATAATTATCACCACTTTCATGACAATAATTAGTAGCTAATGTATCTGCCATAGGCATAGTACCTAATCTTATCATTTCTAATCCTATTGCACATAAAATTATCATTGGATAAGTTGCAGCCTTCCAATATAATGCTACCATTACTAATGCTCCAGCAATTGAAAACTTTAATAATGCATTATATCTTTTGGTTCTATCTCCAACTACTCCCCAAACAGGAATAACACAAACTCCAAAAACCAAACTTAATGCTGTAATTAAACCTATTTGAGAACCGCTTAAACCAGCACTTTTTTCTAAATATACATTTATGTAAGGCATGAAGGCTCCAATTGCCCCCAAATATATAAAGTAGAATAGCTTAAAACTTAGACTATACCTATTTTTCATTACTCGTTCTCCCTTCATCTTAAAATGTCTTCAGTCCTTATTTACCCTTTGTACCACATCTATTATATATCAATATACCCTTAAATTCTTTCCTTTTTTTGAAATAAGAAAAACCATGTTATTAAACATGGTCATACACTTATATTATTCTATTTTTAAATCTATTTAATACACTTACTATAGTCTAAAAATTCTCTTTATATCCTCGTATTTTTCATGGGTAAGCAATGCATCTTTATCTGTGTTTTTTAGTTTTACAACATAAGTCCATCTTCCATATGGATATATTTTTGTAATTAATGATAAATTTATTATATAAGATTTGTGACTTCTAAAAAATTGATTTTTATCTAACTTATCCTCTATGTCTGATAGAGAAATAGATGTAGTAAAGCTATCTGTTTTTGTGTATATAACAGTTGAGCTCTCTTCTCTTTGTATAAGCATTATTTCATTAGTATCAACAAAACTTATACCTTCCTTATTTTTTATCATAAGCTTATCTAAACCTTTTTCATACTTTATAATTTTATCTATACCATCTCCATAGTTAGGTTTATTTAAGCTCTTTATTCTATCTAAAGTCTGCATAACTCTATCTATTTTAAAGGGCTTAACTAAATAATCAAATGCATATAGCTGAAAAGCTTCAGACATATATTCTTGGTGGGCAGTTGCAAATATAATTATTGTTTTAGGCTCTATGTCAGCGAGTCTTTTAGCACATTCAATACCGCTGCATCCTGGTATTTCAACATCTATAAATACTACCTCTGGGCGTAATTCATTAAATACCTCTATAGCCTCTTCTCCATTATCTATATCTCCAACGACTTCAAATCCACCAGACTTTTCTAATATCTTTTTAATTATAGTTCGTATTCCTTTCTCATCATCAACTATAAGCACTTTTATATCCATAATAAATTCTCCTACCCTTTAGAATCTTCTTCTTTTTCTAGTTTTACTTTTGGGTTTCCCAACTATTTCTGAAAGTATAATTGCCTGTTGAAGCCTCACTGAAGTCAAATCCTCCACAATAGAATCTATTACTCCTTGTGGATTTTTACTTACAAACTTTGGACTATTATCCACTAGGTCTTCTTCAGTAGTTTCATCAAATTTTTCATAACTCTCTTGGGTGAATTCTAAATTTGTATTTTCTTTTGCTCTTATGGTTGGTTTGTTAAATCTATTTGCTACCTTCATAGGATCATTTAGTGCTATTGAAAGGTCATTCACTATTCTCATAGCTTCTTTAAATTTCATGTTACCTCACTCTCCTATAAACTTATTTTTTATCCTTATTTTCTTTATCTGTATTAATTAATCCTTGAGACTTATTTCCTGCGCTAGATATAGAACTTCTCATGCTTGTATCTGCAATAACATTTTGCATATCATAGTAGTCCATTATTCCAAGTTTACCTTCTCTAAGTGCATATGCCATGGCTCTTGGTACTTCTGCCTCTGATTCTACAACAGCTGCTCTCATTTCTTGTTCTTTAGCAACCGCCATCGCTCTTCTCTCTTCGGCTTTAGCCTGTGCTATATTTTTATCAGCTTCTGCTTGAAGTGTTTGAAGCTGAGCGCCTATATTTCTTCCTACATCTACGTCAGCTATATCTATAGATAAAATCTCAAAAGCCGTTCCAGCATCTAATCCTTTATTTAATACTGTTTTGGATATAGCATCTGGATTTTCTAATACTATTTTATGGCTATTTGAAGAACCAACAGTAGTTACTATACCCTCTCCAACTCTAGCTAAAATAGTAGCTTCTCCAGCTCCACCAACCAATCTTTCAAGGTTAGCTCTTACTGTAACCCTAGCTTTAACTAGTAGTTCTATACCATCCTTTGCAACAGCTGAAACATTTGGTGTTTCAATTACTTTAGGATTAACACTCATTTTTACCGCTTCCAATACATCTCTACCAGCTAAATCAATAGCTGCTGCCTTTTCAAACTGTAGATCAATATCAGCTCTATGTGCTGCAATTAATGCATTTACTACATTGTCTACATTTCCACCAGCTAAATAGTGAGCTTCTAACTGATTTACAGTTAGTCCCATACCTGCTTTAGTTGATTTTATAAGAGGAATAACAATTTTAGAAGGTACAACTCTTCTTAATCTCATACCAATTAAATTAAATATACTTACCTTAACATTAGCTGCCAAAGATGACACCCATAATCCTAATGGAACAAGTGCAAAAAACACAACAAGAATAATGACAACCACTACTGCTATTATAATTGACTCAATCATTAATAATCTCTCCTTTGAAATATTAATTTATATCTTTACTTTTTTGACTAACAACTTTACTCCACTAACCTTAAATATTTCTACCTTTGTTCCAATAGAAATATATTCCCCATCTGAAATCACATCAAACTTAACTCCATCTATATCTACAGAACCTGAAGGTCTTAAGTCAGTAATTGCAACCCCTCTTTTTCCAAGTAAATAATCTAGATCTGAAGAACTTATATATCCATGTTCTTTTTTCTGCTCGTCTGATAATATTAACGGTTTAAACAACTTTCCTTTAGCAAAAAAAGTCATAACCACTCCAAGCATAATTCCTAAAACAGCTAGTATACCTAGTGACATTACTAAAACTTGTGCAAAGTTCTGGGCCGTTAATATAACTGCTAGTATAAGGCATATTGCACCTATTATTCCTGGTACTCCAAAACCAGGTATATGCATTTCTATAAGCACAAGTCCAAATCCAACTATAAGTAGTAAAATTGTTATAACTGTAATATCTGGTAAAAATACATTCATTCCGTTTTACCTCCCTCCTTACTATAAAAATACAATACCATCACTAGGACTACTTATTAATATAAAATCTCTAAACAATACATTTTTTGATCCAAACTGTCATTACTAACTCTTTTTAGGTAATGTTACTTCAAAACATGTCCTATTTTCATCTGATTTCACAATTACTTTTCCAGCTGAATTTTCAACAATCTCCTTAACAATTGATAACCCAAGACCCTCACCTTTAATTCCCTTAGTTGTAAAACCCTCATCAAATATCTTATCTATAATCTCTTTAGATATTACATCACCATTATTTAATATATTTATTTTTATATTTTCTAAATCTTCCATAAATTCAACTAACATATATCTATAATCTGGTTTTAATTTTAATGCAAATATTCCATTATCTATTATGTTTCCTATTACTCTGCAGAACTCCCAAGGTTCAACATTAAGATGTTTTAAATCACTTTTTATTTCTAATTCCATATCAATTTTATTTTTTTCTGCCATTTGAAGTTTTGCCTGAAGCAGTGCATTTACAGCAGGTTTTGAGGTCTTTAATGCCTTACTAACTCTTACTATGTCCTTGTAGACTGGCTCTATATAATTTCTTGCTTCGTCATACTCTTCTAACTCCATAAGTGAGTATATAACTTGAATATGGTTTAAGTAGTCATGTCTTTGAGATCTCAAAGTCTTATTGAGATTTTCAATATATTTTATTGTATCTATTAAATTAGTACTACCTTTTTTAAATAAAAGATTATAAAATATAATACCAGTAATAATACTATTTATTCCTATACTTACTGCTATTACATAAATAATAAAATTACCATCTACAATGTATGAGTTTTTATTCTTGTAATAGATAAATAATGTTATAAATATGACCTGTATAAAATTTAAAACTATAGATACCAAGACTATTTTAGAGATATTGTAACTCTGCTTTTTCATTCTTCTGCACTTCCTAGCTTCCATATTTATTGTATATACATTTTACCATATTTTTCTTTTAATATCTTATTTGTTATAAACAAAAATAAGGAAATCCTATTATCTATTTAATAAGACTTCCTTATTTTAATAATCTCGTTAATTAACTGCTTCTTCAGCTATTACTTTAGTTTGATGAACAGTTCCACGGGGATGCTGCGGTGGTGCATATATTGAATATAGCTTAATTGGTGTATCCCCAGTATTAATTACATTATGCCACTTTCCTGCTGGCACCATTATTGCAAAACCATCACTAACTCTTCTTTGAAAATCTAAATTATCACGACTATCTCCCATCTGCACAATTCCACTGCCTTCTTCAATTCTAAGAAATTGATCATGAGTTGTGTGGACTTCCAAACCTATATCTTCACCAACATTTATACTCATTAAGGTTACTTGTAGATTCTTTCCGGTCCATAAAGCTGTACGATAATTATTATTTTCAAGTGTCATCTCTTCTATGTTTCCTGCAAATGGCTCTGGACCGTAGTCCATTAAATTCATTTGATTGTCGCTTCTTTCTAACTCATCCATATCATCAAGAAATGGATGGTACATTTTAATGAGTCCTTTAGACATTCTTAATTCATCAAAGTATTGATACATATTATAAGTGTTATATGGATCATAATAGAATGGATTGATATAGTTTCTATACATATTTAAATTCCTTTCATCGATATATACCACTATAATATTTTAATACTTAAATGATTGTTACTAACTTATCACAAAATAGCTTTCTATAAAGTTATTCTTAAATACAATCTCTTTATATTTATTACTCAACTGACTTTAATGCATCAATCATATTTACGCTCTTTAGCTTAATATGCATCATAATCATAACCAAAAGTGAAAATAACAAAGTTATCAGTCCCGAATATATATAACTACTAATATATATATCAGGGAACATCATCATGATATCCGTTTCTGCAGTATTTATTATAAAGATATATAATATCCTTCCCATAAATGAACCTGCGAGTATCCCTAATAATGTTAATATCACATTTTCTCTTAAAATGTACATTGTAACCTCATTATCAAAAAATCCTAATACTTTTATAGTTGATAACTCTCTTATACGTTCAGATACATTTATGTTAGTCAAGTTATACAGTACTATAAATGCTAAACTTCCTGAAGAAATGATTATAACTAGCATTACCAAATTAAGTTTGCTTGCAGAATCTTTACTTGCATTTGATATTGTTGATGTTAATGTTACATTTATTACTTTTTTGCAATCCATAAGTTTAGTTGATATTTCATCCTCTTTTCCATCAGCTGAATCTAATTTTAAGAATTGTGCATTATATACTGCCTTCTCCCCAAATATCTGCTCATAGTATGATGGAGACATATAGATGAAATGAGCAAAATAATTTTCTGCTATTTCTTCAACCTTTACTGTATATGAATTATTATCTTCATCCTTCATAGTAATCATATCTCCAACGGATGCCTTTAGAAGTTTGGCTAACTTCTCGTTAATAATTACACCATTATCTGATAACTTGTATTCTTCTTTTGTTTTTCTATCATGTAAACTTAAAAACTCATTTAAGCTTTCTTCATCTTGTGGCACATACATACTAACAGTTTGTTTGTTCATTCCTTCTTTACTAAAGGTTACTGATTGTTGATGTATGTTTATATTATTTTCATATCCTTCAATCTGATTTAGAGCTACATTATATTCTTTATTATCTTCTTCATTATGCTCATCATTAAAAATCACAATAGCTTGATATTTCCAGACGTTATCAAACTGTTTGCCTATAACCACATTGTTGGCGTTTAGAAGTGCAAATCCAGTAACAAGCATCGCCATACACCCTGCTATTCCAAACACAGTCATTATCATACGTTGCTTATATCTAAAAATGTTTCTAAGTGTAACCTTTTGATTAAAGTTTAATCTTTTCCAAAATATTGTGATTCTCTCTAAGAATATTTTTTTACCTAATTTAGGTGCCTTAGCTTTCATTAAATTAGATGGATTTTCTTGCAGCTCTACCTTTAATACAAATAAAGATGCTCCAACTGTACATATTATTGATGCTGCTAGAGATTGAATTATATAAGCAGGATAATAATATATTTTAAGAGCTGGTAAGCTAAACATCATTCCGTAAGCATTATTAATTACATATGGGAATACATTACTTCCTAATAATATTCCAAAAATGCCTCCAAAGATACTAGCTAATGCCGCATAAATTACAAACTTTCTAGATATCTCTAAATCACTATATCCTAAAGCCTTAAGAGTTCCTATTTCAACCCTGTTTTCTTCCACCATTCTTGTCATAGTAGTTAAACAAATTAATACTGCAAGTAAGAAGAAAAATACAGGAAATACTTTAGCAATGTTGTCTATGCTTTTTATAGCATCTTTAAATCCACCATATCCTGGATTATCAGTTCTATCAAAGAAATAATACTTACTCTTATCTAAATCTTTTAACTTATCTTTTTCTTTATCTATTTTTACTCTTGCATCAACTAATTTTTGCTTATTTTCATTTATTTCTTTTTCACCATCAATAAGCTTTTTCTCTGCATCTTCTAAATCTTTTTTTGCCTTATTAAGTTCTGATATTCCTTGCTTTTTACCATCTTCAAGCTCTTTTTGCCCCTTAGATAATTCTATTTTTGAATTATCTATCTGCTTTTGAGCTTCTTGAATTTGTAACTTACCATCATTAAGTACTTTTAGCTGTGTTTCATATTGTACTTTACCTTGCTGATATTGATTGATTCCACCAACTAAAGTTGTAAGTTTAGTTATATTTTCTCCCAAAACCTTACTTGCAGAGTCAATACCATTAGCTATATTAATAGCTAAACTAACATTACTTGGATTTTGCTCTAATCCACTTACTAAAGTACTTAAGTCTTGTAAGCCTAAGTTAGGATTTGATATTATAGCTTTCCAGTATTGAATTTTATCTTGAGGAATCTCCTCTCCATCTTTAATCTTACTAGTTGTATCTCTTATATCCTTAGATAAAGAACCGTAAGTAGCATTTAAAGTATTAAGTGAGGATATTTGATTCTCATATTCACTAGTTCCTTTGTCAGGATCAATACCTTGCTTTATAAACTCGTCTTTAGCTTTATCTATTTGAACCTTAGCTTGATTAAGCTGATTTTCTCCATCAATTAGCTTTTGCTTTTGTTTATTAAGTTCAGCTTGCCCGTCATTAAGCTGCTTTTCACCATCTTTTAGTTTTAGTTCGCCATCTTTAATTTTCTTTTCGTAATCTTTTAAACCTTGTTCATACTGTTTTTTACCATCGTTAAGTTTTACTTTGCCATCGTCTATTTCTTTTTGTGCATCTCTAAGTTTAATTTCTCCATCTTCTATTTCTTTATAACCTTTATCTAATTCTACCTTAGCATCTGATTTTATTTCTTCTATTCTTTCTACTACTCTGTTAGAAAATAAACTTTCAAGATACTGATTATTTTCTTCCATCTTGTCTTTATATTCATCGCTATATCCATTAACTCCTTGTACATTTTTAAATCTCACATAGATTTCGGTATATACATCCATGGATATATCTGAACTATTTAATACCCCAAAGTAATCAATACTTCCTTTTCCTACAGAAGTTGTACCTCTAGATTCTTTTTCTATATACATTGGATTTTTAACAAATCCAACCACCTTAAAGGTATCTTCCTTAAAGTATTTCATAGTATCTTCATCAGCATCTACTTTATAGGTATCCCCTATTTTCAAGTTATCATCTAAATTGAGCACTTTCTCATCTAATGCTATTTCACCACTATTTTCAGGCAATCTTCCTTCTACAATAATAGGAGTGTTTATAACTTTAGAATTGTTGGGATCATAGGTCATAAATTTTACTACACTATTTTTACTTATAAGATTTACATCTACGCTATGTGTCCCATAATAGTCTAATATTTTATCATTATCTTTAAGTAAATCTAGATCCTTATCTGTAAGTCCTATACTAGATACAATCTTACTATCCATAAGATTTTGGTTACTATAGAAATTGCTTATAGATGCTTTCATATCTGGCCCACTTGACTTTATACCAGAATAAAAAGCTACACCTAAAAATATTATTGCTAATATTGAGGCAAATCTTGCTTTTGACGATGCTATCTCTCTTACTATTGATTTTCTATATGCACTATTTTTCATTTTTCTCCACCTCTACCATTCTATCTCTTCAATTGGTACAGGATTTTCATTAACTTCAACACTTCTAACTTTGGCATCATTAATTTTTATTACCCTATTTGCAATAGGTGCAATGGCTGAATTATGAGTTATAACTATAACTGTTGTACCTGTGTCTTTACAAGTATCTTGTAGAGTTTTCAAAATTTGTTTTCCTGTTTTATAGTCAAGAGCTCCTGTTGGTTCATCACAAAGTAGTAATTTAGGATTTTTAGCAATAGCTCTTGCTATTGACACTCTTTGCTGTTCTCCCCCAGATAACTGTGCTGGGAAATTGTCTTTTCTATGTCCAAGTCCAACTAATTCAAGCGTATTGTCAACATCTAATGCATTTTTTGAAATTTGTGCAGCAAGCTCTACATTTTCCTTTGCAGTTAAATTCTGTACCAGGTTATAGAATTGAAATACAAATCCTACATCATGCCTTCTATATCTAGTAAGTTCTTTTTTATTGAACTTTGATATATCAGTATCATCAATTATAATTTGACCTTCATCACAAGTGTCCATGCCTCCAAGTATATTAAGTACTGTTGATTTTCCTGCACCACTAGGTCCTAAGATTATAACAAACTCGCCCTTTTTAATGGAGAAATTAATTCCATTGTTGGCTACAACAGTGTTATCTCCAATTTTGTATCTTTTATGCTCATCAATTATTTGTATATACGACATTTTCTCCCTCCATTTTCTTTAGTAATTCTTCTATTTATACTAAGAGTTATTAAATAGACATATTGTTGATTCAATAGTACAATATTAGTATAATTAATTAGAAAGCTACTGACAATAATCATATAAAATTTTATTGTTATTAAATGTACATAAACTTTATAATTGTTTAATTGATAATATTTTATTCATAAATATCTAGTTAAATAAGTTCTATAAAAAGGAGGATATACATGCCTGGAGTTAAAGGAAATCGTAGAATTTTGTACACAAAAAGTATAATTAAAGAAAGCTTAATAGATCTACTTGAAACTAAAGAAATTCATCAAGTTACTGTTACTGATATATGCAAAAAAGCTGATATTAACAGAGGAACATTTTATAGTCATTATAAAGATGCTTTTGATCTTCTTCAATCAATGGAAGATGAATTATTTAATCAAGTTATTGTGTATCTCACTGAAATTCCGGTTGAGGATTATACCGACATACTTTTAATTAAAGTCTTTGAATTAATTGCGGAAAATAAAGAACTTTGCAAAGTACTATTTTGTAAACAAAACGATAGTAAAATACTAGATCGCATTCTTTATGTAGCTAATAAAGCAAATTTAGATAAAATAATTAATACTCCAGGTTTTACTGATGCATATTTAAATTACTTACTAAAATATGCAATAGGTGGTATTATTGCCGTTGTACAAACTTGGTTAGAAAATGATTTAGTTGAATCGCCTAGAGAACTCCTTGCAATTATTAATAATATTAATAGGTTTAGTAGCAGTAATTTTGCTCAAAATCTCAAATAACTTAGAAAATTTAAGTAATTGAAAGCAATTTAAACCTATTTGTATCTAATAGCTTATTTCAACTAAAAACAACATCCTTCTATATATTTAATAACTTGTTTTAAGTTATTAAATACCATATAATATCATCATAGCAATTATTTAAATAGTTCGATTAATAATTTTATGGAGGATAATATGTGGTCTAGAAAAGAATTAAAAAGCAAAGCTAAAGAAGTTTTAAGAAGGGGATATTTGAGTGCATTTGGAGTTAGTATAGTTATAACACTAGCTGAAGGTGGTTTGAATTCTAGATTTAATTATAGATCTAGATTTTCAATTGAAAACCCTGATAATATAAACTCAGTTTTTCATTATTTCATCAATTGGAAAATTATTTCTATGTTATTAATCTTTTTTCTAATTGCATTGGTACTACGTATTCTTATTGGATACTGCCTTGAAGTTGGAGGAAGAAAATACTTCATTAAATCCGCTCAATATGATGATAATACAAGATGTTTGCGTTTTGGATTTCAAGATGGGAATTACAAAGGGATAACAACTACAATGTTAGTTAAAAATATTTATATTTTCCTTTGGACTTTACTCTTAATTATTCCTGGTATAATTAAATCCTACGCTTATAGCATGGTTCCATATATTCTTGCTGATAATCCTAATATAGGAATTAATAAAGCTATTGAGCTAAGTAATGATATGACTAGAGGTCATAAACTTGATATGTTTGTGTTGGACCTATCCTTTATAGGATGGTATATACTAGGCATGATACCTTTTGGACTTGGAGTGTTTTTTGTTAATCCTTACTTTAACGCTACAAATGCAGAACTTTATTTGGTTTTAAGAAAAGAAGCCTTAAATAATAATTTATGTAGTTATGAAGATTTAGCATTAGTTTCATCTAATTCAAACGATATTTGGTAATACAATTTAATCCCTCTTAAGTAAAGACTGCCTATAATTAAGCAGTCTTTATTTTAATCTCATATCTTCTTATAACTATTGATTATAAAATAACCCCGCCCCTTGTATAATCTCTTGCTCCTCAAATAGGCTCAAAATAGCCTCATTATACTCAACAAGCTTTTGTGCTTTCTTAATTTTCTTGCCGTATTTTTTGTTATCTGAAAAAATATAAATCATATATCCCCATAATTCTTTCATTCTGAATATGGCGTTTTTCTCTTCATTAAATATCTCAATATAGTTATTAAAGATCTCATCATGGAAATCTTTTAAATCAGCTTTATCCAAATTGCTATTATATTTTATAAGATTTATTAGGCAAGGATTAGCTAATACCCCTCTTCCAAGCATTACTTTGTCTACAGATGGAAACTCCTTTGTGAATTTACTATAATCTTCCTTTGTAAATATATCTCCATTGTAGCATATGGTATTAGTACTTAATGATAATGCATCTTTAAAAACTTCTAAATTAGGTTTATTTCCATAAAAGTCTTCCCTAGTTCTCGGATGAATGATTAGTTCTTCCATAGAATACTTATTATATATCTTAATAAGTTCATAAAACTCCTCCGGACTCTCTTTTCCTATTCTAGTTTTTATAGAAATTTTCATATCATCTATTTTAAATATATCATCTAAAAATCTATCAAGTTCTTCTCTTTTAGCTAAAAATCCTGAACCTCTATTTTTTGAAACAACAGTCCCAGCTGGACATCCTAAATTCAAATTCACCTCATTATAACCTAGTTGCTTAAATTTCATAGAGGTTTCAATAAATCCTTCTGAATCGTTAGTTAATATCTGAGGAACCATGTTTATCCCCTTATTGTTTTCAGGTAAAATATCTCTAAGTTCTTTAGTTTTAAGACTTCTACTCTTGTTTGGTGTAATAAAAGGGGCAAAGTATTTATCTATATTGCCAAAAATCCTCTCATAAGAATTTCTATATATATATCCTGTAATTCCTTCCATTGGTGCTAAATAAAATTTCATCTACTAACTCCTTTATCTCTTTCTAGAGAATATTATATCAGCCTTCCTTTTTCTTATCTACCCACTTCTCATCATAAGCTTGTTTACAATAAATTCCCTATAGTTTATTATGGAAATATATCCAAATTATCTTATGGAAGGACTGTTTATATGAAAAGAAAGCATTTTGTATTTTTATCTACTATTATTTCTATACTTATAATATCAATATTGGTTTATAGATCAATGAATACAGTAAATGTAGTTAATATACCTATAAATACATTAGATAAAATATTTTCAGAAAATATAAAAGCTGAGCTAAATAAAAGAGAAGATTTAAGAGCCATTTTTATAGATGAAATAGACTACACACGAGAGATATTTGTTTGTGAAGAAAAAGGCAACAAAGTTTATATACATGCCTGGCTTAATTGTTCTGGACATAGTTCTGATGACCCAACTCTTACTAAAGCAAAATATCCTGCTATAATAACCTTAAAAAAAGATAAAAATGATTATATATTTGATAAACTAGAGCTTTCAACACTAGATGAAGGTTCAGAGGCAATAAAAATATTCCCCTATAGAATAAGAAATAATTATATAAAAAATAAAAACATGTAGAGTTGGAGTTAATATAATATCTCCAACTTTATTTTTACACTAATTAGGATACAGAAAGGATATATTAATCTGTTAACATATCCTTGGAGGTAAAAGATGGTATATAAATTTTTATTAGTTGAAGATGACAAAGAAATAATAGAAATCATAACTGATTACTTTACCTCAAAAAGCTGCGCTAAATTCGAGGTATACTCAGCTGAAACCGGTAATGAAGGTTATGAAAAATGTATTGAAAATGAATATGATGCAGTGCTTTTAGATGTTATGCTTCCAGAGCTTGACGGCTTTACAATATGTAAGGAACTTAGAAAAAATAGTGATGTTCCTATTATCTTTTTAACAGCAAGAACTAATGAACAAGATAAATTATATGGTTATAACCTTGGTTGTGATGATTATATATCTAAGCCATTTTCATTAGCAGAACTTTACGCAAAGGTTACAGCTCTAATTAGACGTACAAAAGGTACCATAAGAAATGACATCATGATCTCTGGAAAAATAAAATTAAACCCTTATCGCTACACAGTTTTTGTAGAGGATAAAGAAACCACCTTAGCTCCTATTGAATTTACTCTATTAAAAATACTAATGGAGAATCGTAGTAAGATAATGAGTCGTGAAATTCTTTTGATCCGAGTGTGGGGATATGACTTTGAAGGTAATGATAGAGTTGTTGATAATCATATAAAGAAGCTTAGAAAGTCTCTTGGAGCTGCATCTAATCAAATCAAAACCATTATTAAAGTTGGTTATAGATTGGAGGATTAGAAGTTGAAAGAAAATCAAACAAAGAGAACAATTTATGTGCGTACTTTTTCCTCTTTATTTACAGCATACCTTATGCTTATGATAGGGTTTAGCATATTTCTTATAAATAAGGAGAAAAAAGTACAAGAATTACAGTTTAACTCGTTAGCATTACAGATTAATCATACAGCTAATAATATTATCAAAGATAATATTACAGACTTCCCTAAGCTAAAAAGAAAAATGATAGGAAGTTTATCTTTTTATGCTAACTCTGGAACAGAAATTGGAATATTCACAAGTAACTATAATCTAATTTTTAATACTAATGAGAATTGGCTTTGCAGTTATACAGAGAGTATTGAAGGTAACACACATTATACTGGTTATGCATCTTTAAACCCATATGACTGGTTTAGTTATGAAGATATATCAGAACTTGAAAATTATCTCTCTTCAGAACCTAAGGTTGAGAAAGTCGGTGATCTTTCTGGATATATTTTAGACATA
This sequence comes from Clostridium sp. UBA1652, assembly GCF_002320975.1. Taxonomy (NCBI): domain Bacteria; kingdom Bacillati; phylum Bacillota; class Clostridia; order Eubacteriales; family Clostridiaceae; genus Clostridium; species Clostridium sp. UBA1652. Next base: position 23,026 of record NZ_DCLI01000032.1, on the reverse strand, counting down.
GATGGATTTTGGCTAAAAGATGAAATGATTGTTCCTGATAAAATAAGTGTAACTCCTATGTATGCTGACAGAATCAATGAAAATGGTACTGGTTCTAGCTCCGGCTCAGTTAAAAGAAAAGTCTTCTTTTCTTCCAATAATAAACCCACCAATAACTTGCCATACTTTGAACACGGCTCTATACATCCTCTTTATAAAAGAGACAAAGATTATACCGAGTTGCGTAACCTAGTATTAAATGAAGAAAAATTAAGAAAATCTGTTAAAGAATCTATAAATATAACAGTTGAAAAAATTTCTCTATTTACCTATAGATATTATTATCCTATGCCTTATGAAGATACATTAAAAACATTAACCTTCGATGGTAAAAACTTTTATAGTGAATATTGGACAGTTTGTGCCACTGAAGTTAATTTATTAAAACTAACTTACCCAACATTAATATTTTTATGGATAAGTTGCTTCTTAACATTTTTTATAGCAGCTCTTATCATATCTACTCAAACTTATAAGCTTTATAAAAGGAGAGATGACTTAGAAAAATATAGAATAGAGACAACAAATTCACTAGCACATGATTTAAAAACACCACTAAGTATCATATCAGGTTATGCTGAAAATCTTATAGAGAATGTTAATACAGAAAAAAAAGATCATTATGCTGCAAATATTCAAGCTAACGTAAAACGTATGGACAAGATAGTTCTAGGTATGATTGAATTATCAAAATTAGAATCTGATTCCTTTAAAATCAAATATGAAGATGTTTCTCTTTCTGAGGTATGCGATAAATTAATTAATCACTATAGTCCAATCTGTGATGAGAAACAAATTGTTATAAATATGGAGGGTGATGAGGTTATAAAAGCTGATTTTGCATTAATGGAGAGAGTTATTAATAACTTTTTTGTAAATGCACTTGAACACACTCCTAATAGTGGGTCAATTAATATCACTATAAATGAAGATATTCTTGAGTTCTACAACAGTGGAAGTCATATACCTGAAAAAGATTTAACTGAAATATGGAAACCATACAAAAAAGTTGATTCCTCTCGTAGTAATACTAAAGGTACAGGACTAGGTCTTTCTATATCCAGTAAAATACTTGAATTATATAATTTCTCCTATGGCTCAAAAAATTATGATAATGGGGTAATTTTCTGGTTTAAGTGGTAGCAAATATATAAAAAAACTCCTACGCTAATAAACAGCTTAGGAGTTTTTTTGATTTAAACATTATATAAGCACTTTATCTTTTTGTTTAAGAATAACCAATTGACATATAAAAAAGATCAAAGTTGATATATTAAGAAAAGCTGGAGCAATAAATCCTCCAATAGGATAAGGCAGTACCAACATCATAACAAAAACACAAATTAAAATGCCAACTGGATTTAAAAATGCCATCCACTTAGGATACAAGGTTTCATACCTTATAATAATTATTATATATAAAAGGGAACTAACTGTAGCTTCTACGCCTATTATAATTAATGTTATAAGCCAATAATTATCGAACATTTTCATCATATCCCTAACTATCAGATTAGAGGCCCCAGTTTCATAATAAAGTCTCCACCCACTTGCAATATATGCATATGCTATATGAAATCCTACAGCTAACATTAGTGCATGTGCAGTTGAAATAACTACTGCAAGCGACTTAAATTTACCTGCTGGCTTAAGAGAGTAATAAACCATACCTAATCCAGCTATTTGAAATGGAATTACTATAACTCCAAGAAATGTACCAACAGTTATTCTCCATTGAGATAATCCAGCCATGCTTTCAGTGCCAAGTTTCAAAAAATCCATAGCACTATTAGGCCTACCTATTAATATAAAATCACTTATTATAGTTATTATTACAGCAACAATTCCTATTATTCCCATACGAAATACTATTTTAAATTCTTTTGTTTCTTTTATAATTCTACCCTTATATAACTAATTTAAATAAAACTCGCTATATATTTTCCTTTCCATATATTTCAATATATTTTATTTATTTTAATTACATATTATATGCCTCTGATATCTTTTACAGTATACTATACCAATTTATCCTATTACAACTTTTTCAACCTCTAGAGTAAAAGTTCCAATATTAATAGTATAATAATCTTATGATAAATAGAAAAATACTCTTATTAAATTTAAACTTGCAACTATAGGTTGAGAATATTCAAGGTTTATTTGGTAGTGGTGAATTGTCATAATTAGTATACTGATAATACTAAAATAAGGGAGGTCTTATTATGACATTAGGCAAAAGAATACAAGAACTTAGAAAACAGAATAATTTTTCTCAGGAACAATTAGCGGAAAAACTTGAGGTTTCAAGACAGGCTATTTCAAAGTGGGAGTTAGATCAGTCGATTCCAGATACAGATAAAATAATTCAATTAAGCTACTTATTTAGAGTTTCAACGGACTATCTTCTTATAGAAGGATTAACTCTACCTTCAAAAGGAAATACGGATACCTCAACTAATACATCTTCTTTAGATTGCTATAAGGATTTTATTGGGCGTTGGGTAAAGATATTTTTAGATGACAGGGGTTTTGGAGGACTTTATCAAGTAGCTATGCTTAATACTGATGATGATTACCTGCTTTTCCATGATAAAAAAGGCAAAAAAGGACTATTAAAAATCAAAAGCATTCTTTCAATTTCAGATGCAGATATATACAAAAAAACTTCAACAAAGATTCCAGACATATACTTAGATAACCTACCTTTATCAAGTCCTCTTAAATACTTTGAAGGTAAACGCTGCATGATTCGTTATATATGTAAATCAATGTTTACTACACCACAAGGGCATTTTGATGTTTTGGTAGAGAAAATAACTCCTGATGAAATTCTAATAAATAATAAAGATAAAAAGAGTATCATAAAGCTTAATAGAATTCTTATGATAAATGAAAGATAGAATATTTAATTAACCTTATTAGAACTTATATTTCATATATCCCCCTTTTAATTTTATGTAATGCCATATTTTTTGTAGCATCAAATTCGCTCAAGTTTTAGTGTACATAAAAACCAATCATATGTACAAAATAACTTTGAAGGTGGTGATATAGTATGGCTAATAAAAATAACAATTCAAACTTTAAACAACAAAATAGTTGCTCATCTTCTAAGGAGCAAGGTAGCACCTTTAATTCAGAGAATGAGAGCAAAATTGCTAGTCAATATAAAAATGTTGAACCTCTTCCTGAATCCTTCCGTCCAAGAAGAGATGGTCCTGGAGGAGAGGATGGAGAATAATTTATTCTAAATTTCAAAAAAGTAAGTGCCGACATTTAGAAGTATCGGTACTTACTTTTTTTATATTAGTATTGTATTAACTTTTATGCATTAGCATGGTGTCTTCCTCTTGGTACAATAAAAGGTGAATCAGACACTGGATCTTGTATAACTACGCAATCCAAATCAAATACTGTATCTATTAATTCTGAAGTTATAACCTCTTCCGGTGTTCCTTGACTAATTAATTTACCTTTACGTAGAGCAAATATATAATCAGCATATCTAGCAGATAAATTTATATCATGAAGTACCATCACAATAGTAGTTCCTCTTTTACGATTTAGGTCTGTTAATAAATCAAGAATCTCTACTTGGTACGCTATATCAAGATAAGTGGTTGGTTCATCTAAAAGAAGTATATCTGTCTGTTGGGCAAGAGCCATGGCAATCCATACTCTTTGACGTTGACCACCTGATAACTCATCTACACTACGGTTAGCAAGTTCTGTTATTCCCATGATCTCAAGTGCTTCTTCTATAGCATCAAAATCTGCTTTATCCATACTTTTTAAAAATGATTGATATGGATATCTACCTCTTGAAACTAAATCCCAAACAGTTATTCCTTCTGGAACTATTGGGGATTGAGGAAGTAAACCTAAAACTTGTGCTAATTGCTTAGAAGGTATTGAAGTAATCTTCTTACCATCAATTACAATATCTCCTGAAACAGGTTTAATAAGTCTAGCAAGGGTCTTAAGTAGGGTTGATTTACCGCATGCATTAGCACCTATAATAACGCTAATCTTATTACTCGGAATAGTTATATCAATTCCATCTATTATAATCTTTTTATCATATCCAGTTACTACTTTTTTGGCTTCAAATAACGGTTGTTTTTTAGTCATTATGCCTGACCCCTCCTATTTATAACTATTAATAGAAACAGCATATATGGCGCTCCTAAAATTCCTGTAATTACTCCAACAGGGAATCTTGTACCAAATGCAAACTGACCAATAAGATCTGCACTAAGTACTAATAAAGCTCCAACTAGTCCTGCTGATAAAACATTTGGCGATCCCAGTCCAACAAGCCTTGCTGCTATTGGTCCAGCTAAAAATGCTACAAAAGATATAGGGCCTGTAACAGCAGTTGAAAAAGCTATTAGAAATACAGCACTAAGAATCAGCATAATTCTTACTAGATTAATTCTAACCCCAAGTGTAGTTGCAAACTCATCTCCTAATTCTAATACCTGAAGCTGTTTTGTTAAACACAAAATAGTAATTCCAAATACAACAACAACGACAAATAAAAATGGTACATCTTCAATAACCATTCCATTTAAACTTCCATTTAACCATCTAAGTGCAGTTGGTACATCATGCTGTGAAGATTTTGCAAGCAAATATGATATTATAGCATTTATCATTGCCTGCATTCCAATTCCTATAAGTATAAGTCTTCCCCCTGAAAATCCTGAACCTTTAGATAATATATATATAAGTGATGCTACTAGAATTCCAGAAACTACTGCTGCTATAGAAACACCAGTCCCACTTATACGAAGAACTAATATACAGAAAACCGCTGCTACACTAGAACCTGAACTTATACCTATAATATCAGGACTTGCTAATGGATTCCTTAACATAGTTTGAAATGTATTTCCTGCTATACCAAAAGCTAATCCAGCTAAAAGCCCACATAACATTCTTGGTAAACGTAGAGTGCCTATAGTAAAAGTCGCCCCTTGTATCTGTTCTCCAGTAAGAACTCTTATAACTGTATTTAAATCATAAACATTTTTACCATATACAAGCATAATGCCACACAATAGTAAGGTTAGTACAATCAAAATAATATTGACGCTAATCAAACGAGTTTTTCTTCTAGTATAACCTTGTCTAATCGTATTGTGATTAGTTTGTATCATATAGCTCTCACCTTCGCTTTCCTAGCAATCATAATAAGAATTGGTGCTCCTATAAATGCAGTAATAATTCCTACCTGAACTTCACCAGGGCTACCTATTACTCTTCCGATAACATCTGAAATTATTAAAAGAGCTGCACCTCCTATTGCTGATAAAGGAACTATTCCATTTAGGTTTGAACCAAAAATAAGACGTATACTATGTGGTATCATTAACCCTATAAAGGCTATAGGACCAGCTATTGCTGTAGTTGCACCAGATAATATAACCCCTGCAACTGCACATATAATTCTAATAACACCTATATTTACACCTAAACCAGTTGCAACATCGTCTCCTAAAGCTAATACATTTAATGCTGGTGTTGCTGCTATACTTATTATTAACCCAACTATTACAAAAGGAAGTATTAATCTAATACTATCCCAATTAGCACCCCCTATACTCCCAACCTGCCAGAATCTAAACTTATCCATAGCATCACTTCTTGGAAGTATAATTGCACTTACTAAAGAAGTTAAGACTGCACTAGTTGCAGCCCCTGCTAAAGCAAGTTTAATAGGCGTCGCTCCTCCATTTCCAATAGAACCAATAAAATACACAACCACTGCTGTTATCCCTGCTCCAGCCAGTGCTAGCCAAATATATTGATTTGCTGAACTGATATTAAAAAATGCTATTCCTATTACAACAAACAAAGATGCCCCTGTATTAACACCTAAAATACTGGGGTCAGCTATTGGATTTCTTGTTATAGATTGCATAAGGGCTCCTGATATTCCAAGAGAAGCTCCTGCCATAATACCAAAAATTGTTCTTGGGATACGCTCACGAACCACTAATGCAGAAAAGGACAAATCAGTAGGATTTAGCAAGGCATTGATAGCCTCACTAAACCCTACATTCTTTGATCCCCATGCTAATGATGCAAGCACACATAAACCTAGAAAAAGAATACTCCCTAAATATATTCCTATTGTTTTCGTAAGCTTCATTTAACTTTATCTGCTGCCTCTCCAACTATCTTTAAATATTCATCTATTGTTGCAGGAATAGATAATGCACTTGGAGTTGCTGCTGCTGCTAAATCTGAAGTTTCATCAATTAATGCTACAGATCCATTTTTAATTGCTGGAAGTGTTCCTAATAATTTATCTGCTTGAAGTTGTTTTAGTAATTCAGCATTACCATAAGCAACAATCACTTCAACGTCAGCTAATTTATCAATATTTTCAGAACTAATTGTAAGTGCAAAACTATTTGAAGATTTTGCAAGTTCTTTAACACTATCAGCTTCTACTAATCCAAGATCATTTAAGAACGCCGCACGTGGATCTGTTGAAGTATATATGTAGAACTTACTTAAATCAGTTGGACTAAAATAAGCAAAAGCAGTTTTTTTACCTTTAATACTTGGGTATGCAGCTACTTTATCCGATATCAATTTCTCTAAATCTGATACCAACTTAGCACCTTCATCTTTTTTACCCATTGCAGTTGCATTAGTAGTTATTTGATCTCTCCAATATGTTTGCCATGCAAGTTTAGGATAAGCAACAACAGGTGCTATTTTACTTAGCATATCATATTCTTCTTGAGTAAGACCTGAATATGCAGCTAATATAACATCTGGATTAGCATTGCTTATAGCCTCATAATCTAAACCGTCAACATCATCAAATACAACTGGTTTGTCTACTCCTAATTCAGCAAACTTTTTGTCAGTCCATGTCAATAATCCTTTTTCAGTTATTTTACCATAATTAGCTTTAGATATACCAGCTGGTACTACTCCTAATGCTAAAGGTGTATCTGGATTTCCCCAAGAAATTGCAACAACATTTTTCGGTTCCTCTTTTATTACAGATTCACCATAGGCATGTTTAATTGTAATTGGATAAGAAACAGAAGAAGCAGTATCTCCGCCCTTAGATGTATCTTCAGTTTTGTTTGCTTTGCTAGCACAGCCAGTTACTAATAAAGCACAAGCAAGGATCATAGTAGTTAGTCCTTTTAGTTTCATTTTAAATCTCCCTCCGATTATTATGTTAAATTTTATTAAAATCTTTGATTGGTAAAAGATAATGAAAGTAATTATCATTTACATCCCTGTATTATTTTATAGTGTTTCGTAAAATTTGTCAACATTCTATTAACTATTTGTCATAAAACTATCTAATGCTCTATAAGATTGTATAATACTATTTAAAATAAACAAAAACAAGTAACGATATTCACTAATCATCACTTGCTTATTCAAAATAATATTCACTAAATACTCACTAAAGAAATCAAATCCTCTACACTTTCTGAATATCTATCTGCCCCAGTTGATTTCCAGAGCTTTGGATCATTTTTAAAGGCTCCTCCCCCAACAACAATCTTTGGCACTTTAGCTTTTATATTCTCTCTTATGGCTTCAATCATATATTTTACTGATTCTATATGATGATCTATTGTTACTGATATAGCTAATAAATCAGGTTTTTCACTTTTAACTGCATTCACCAAACTTCGAACTGGTACATTAGAACCTAGATAAAGTGATTTTCCCCCTTCTATTTCTAGAGTATCTAAAATCATTTTAAGTCCAATATTATGAAGCTCTGCACCAGCTGTTACCCCCATTACATAACACAAATTTTTCTTTTTTCTTTGCTCTTTGCTTTTTATTTCTCTCATTAAATCCATAGTTACTTCAGAAATAAAGTGCTCCTGCCAAACATCTACTTTTCCACTCTCCCAAAAAGTCCCTACATCCTTTAATGCTTTTTCAAAGATATCAAAATATATAGATTTCATAGGCAATCCTTGGTGATATAGACCTATTATAAAATCTCTTGCATCTGTGCCCTTCCCTTCCAAAAGTAAATTTAAATATATCTTAAAATATTCCTCTTTATTATTTGTTAATAATAATTTCTTCTGAATTATACTGCTATTCTCTTTTCTACTCTCTCGTCCTAATAAAGAGTCCAAAGATACCTCAAATATATCTGCAATTTTTTGAAGTTTCTGAGCATCAGGAACTCTAAGCCCATTTTCATAATTTGCAACAGTAGTTTGTGCTACTCCCAGTAAAGAAGCAAACTCTTTTTGAGTGTACTTTTTTAAACTTCTTAAATATCTTATATTATCAGAAATACTTTTTTCCATAGCAGTCACCTCTTCATATAATTTTAACACATACCGAAATATTTTTATATTAAATATATTGATTTATTTCATATTGTAATATACTATTAATATATAAATAATAACAGTTATTAATAAATAATACAAATTAACTTATAAAGGAGCGATTAAGTTGAAAATTTCATTTAAAATAGCACTAAGATTTTTAAAATCTACAAAAGGTCAAACTGCTCTTATAGCCTTAGGAATAGCAGTTGGTGTTTCAGTTCAGATATTTATAGGCTCCTTAATACAAGGGCTTCAGAAGAGTTTAATTGATAAAACGGTAGGTAATTCTTCTCAAGTAACCTTATCATCAGATACTTCTGATATATTAATATCTGATTATAATAACATAGTTGATAAGATAAAAGAATCAGATTCAAGAATAAAAGATGTTTCGGTAGTATCAGATTCGCCTGCACTTATTAAAACAGATTTTAAAACATACTCAGTTCTAGTACGTGGTATGAATATTGATGATTCAGATAAAATTTATGATCTCAAAGATAGTATTTATGAAGGTACAGTTCCAAGCAATAAATTTGAAACATTAATAGGAAAAGATTTAAAAGAAGAGCTTAACCTTAATCTAAATGATAAGGTTGATTTAATAACTAACTCAGGTGATGTAAAAACTTTAATAGTAACTGGATTTTATGACCTAAAAGTAGCTAGCATCAATAAATCATGGCTTATAACTGATTTATCTTCTGCAAAAGAATTGTTCTCTACGGGTGATAAAATAACTGGTATTGAAATGCAGGTAACTGATGTATTTAAAGCAGATGAGATTGCAGAAGTTATAGATTCCAACATTAGTAGAAGTGATATTAAGGTTGATAACTGGAAAGATCAAAATGCATCATTATTAAGTGGTTTAAACGGTCAAAGCATATCAAGTTATATGATTCAAGTATTTGTTATGGTATCAGTTATATTAGGTATAGCTAGTGTTTTAATTATAACTGTAGTACAAAAATCGAAACAGATTGGAATACTTAAAGCTATGGGAATTAAGGACAGCCAATCAAGTTTAATTTTTCTATTTGAAGGATTTTTATTAGGCTTAATGGGAGCAATACTTGGAGTGGCTTTAGGTTTAGGATTAAGTTTTATCTTTACAAAATTTGCTCTAAATCCTGATGGAACTCCTGTAGTTGAATTATATATCAATTACAACTTTATAATAATATCAGCTGTTATAGCACTTATAGCTTCAACATTGGCAGCATTAATTCCTGCAAGAGGTTCTTCAAAATTAAATCCAATAGAGGTGATTAGAAATGCGTAATATTATTGAAATGAAAAATATAGATAAAGTATATGGTCAAGTACTTAAAACTCAAGTTTTAAATAATGTAAATCTATCCTTTCAAGAAGGTACCTTTAATTCAATTATTGGTGCTTCTGGAAGTGGAAAAAGTACACTTCTTAATATAATGGGAACCTTAGATAAACCAACTAATGGAGAAATATATATTGATGGAATAAGAACAGATACAATGAAAAAGAATCAATTAGCAGATTTAAGAAACAAAACTATTGGGTTTATATTTCAGTTTCATTATCTTCTTCCTGAGTTTACAGCTCTTGAAAATGTTCTAATGCCTTTTATGATAGGAAATTCAAAGCCTTCAAAGGAAATCAAGGAAAGAGCTAATGAACTTCTAGACTTAGTAGGTTTAAGTAAAGTAAAAAATAATATGTCAACCAATATGTCAGGAGGCCAACAACAAAGAACGGCTATAGCAAGAGCTTTAATTAATAACCCTAAAATAGTACTTGCTGATGAACCAACCGGAAACCTAGATTCAGAATCTACTGAAAGTATTTACAATCTTCTTAGAGATATAAATGAAAAAATGAAAACCACTTTTATAGTTATAACTCATGATAATAGAATAGCTGAAAAAGCAGATAGAATAATCGAAATAAAAGATGGAAAAGTTACTAGTGATATAAAAAACAAAAAATTACATCTAATAATTTGATAGAAATATTTTTATAAAAGTAATTTTAAAAAATAAACAAGTGATTATGCTATATTCACTTGTTTATCTTTTTATACAGCTAAAAACAACTACTTTATAATAGCCCCATTAGTTGAGATAACTTCTTTATACCAATGAAAACTTTTCTTTTTATAACGCTCAAGAGTACCCGATCCATCATTATTTCTATCTACATAAATAAATCCGTATCTTTTCTTAAGCTCAGCAGTTGATGCACTTACTAAATCTATACATCCCCAGCTTGTATATCCCATTACTTCAACACCATCCTCTATAGCTTTTCCAAGCTCTAATAGATGGTCATTTAAATATTTTATTCTATAATCATCATTGACTGTTTTTTCACCATTTACTACTTCCAACCTGTCCACTGCACCTAAACCATTTTCAACAATAAATAGTGGCTTTTCGTATCTATCATAAAAATAGTTACAAATATATCTTAATCCCTGAGGGTCTATCTGCCATCCCCACTCTGATTCCTTTAGGTAAGGATTCTTAACTCCTGAAGTAAGGTTGCCTCTGCCTTTTTCATATTTATCTAAGTCCTTAGCTGTACATTTACTCATATAATAACTAAAGGAAACAAAGTCAACAGTATTTTTCAAGATTTCCTCATCATCTTCTTCCATGTTAATTTTTACACCCATCTCCTTAAAAAGTTTCTTAGTGTAATTAGGATATTTACCTTTAACATGTACATCTGTAAAGAACATTAACTGGCGATCTCTCTCCATAACAGCAATCATATCATCTGGATTTGGTGTCATAGGATAGTTTATGGCTCCTAGAACCATACATCCTACCTTTGCACCTGGAATTATCTCGTGAGCAAGCTTAACCGCTAATGCACTTGCAACAAGCTCATGGTGTGCTGCTTGATATATTTCCTGCTTAGATAATTCCTCCTTAGGCGTTAATATTCCAGCTCCCATTAAAGGAAAATGTAAAACTGCATTTATCTCATTGAAAGTAAGCCAATATTTTACCTTACCCTTGTATCTATTAAATACTACTGTACAGTAATTCTCAAAAAACTTAATAAGTTTTCTACTTTTCCATCCATCATATTGTTTTGCTAAATGTAGCGGTGTTTCATAGTGAGAAAGAGTTACTAATGGTTCTATACCGTATTTTAAGCACTCATCTATAACATTTTCATAGAATTTTAATCCTGCTTCGTTTGGTTCTTTTTCATCTCCTTTAGGAAATATTCTAGACCATGCTATAGAAAATCTAAAAGTTTTAAAACCCATTTCTGCAAACAGCTTTATGTCTTCTTTATATCTATGATAAAAATCTATTCCTATTAATTTAAGATTTGATTCTATAGGTCCATCAGAAACGCTTCCTACTATGCCCCTTGGCATTATATCTTGTATAGATAAACCTTTTCCATCTTCTAGGTATGCTCCTTCACACTGATTTGCAGCTATAGCTCCTCCCCATAGAAAATCATCGGGAAACATTGTTTTCACTTAAATCACTCTCCTTATGGAAGAACTCTCAATATAGTCTCTCCCTTATTTATCTGTGTTTTTTCTGTAGGTAAAATATCCATATAGTTAGCTGAATTTGTAACAATAATAGGAGTTATTATATCATATCCTTCTTTTTGTATAGCTTCTTTATCAAACTCTACTAATAAATCCCCAGCCTTTACTTCACTTCCTTGATCTATGTGAGATATAAAGTATTTCCCTTCTAACTCAACAGTATCTATTCCTATATGAATTAAAAGTTCAACCCCATCTTTACTCTTTAAGCCTATAGCATGTTTTGTTTTAAACACAGCCTCTACTGTTCCATCTACAGGTGAGTAAATTTCCCCAACAGATGGCATTATAGCAATCCCTTTTCCCATTATTTCTTGGGAAAACACATCATCTTTAACTTCTGACAATGCTACAACTTTTCCATTTGAAACACTTTTAACAGTCAACTCTCCAACTACTGAAGGAGGAATAGTATTCTCAGAATTCTTACTTTCTTCTCCATCTATATCCTTGAATCCAATAACTATTGATGCAATTACAGTAGCAATAATAGATATAGCAATTGTAATACATGCATTTCTGACATTAGATAAATCGTCTGATATATAAACTGGTATAGCTGCAAATCCTGCTGTTGCTGATGCATAGGTTCTTATTCCTGTTATTCCTGCATACAACCCTGCAACACCACCACCTATCATAGCAGCATATAAAGGTTTCTTTAACTTAAAGTTTACTCCATAAAGAGCTGGTTCTGTGATACCCATATAAGCAGTTATACTACTTGAAAACCCTAATTGTTTTAAATCTTTATTTTTAGTCTTAATAGCAACCATTAATGCAGATGTTGCTTGTGCTATATTGGAAGACAACATTCCTGGTCCTAATATAGTTCCATATCCTAAAGTTGCATATTGAATCTGTTGAATAGGGGCAAAAGTATAATGCATTCCAGTCATAATAAAGAATGGAGTGAAGGTCCCCATAACTACAGGTATAAGCCATCCAGCCTTATTATTTATAAAATTCATTCCTACAGCAATTCCCTGGCCTATTATATTGCCTAAAGGCCCAAGTATAGCAAATCCAATGATTGATGTAAATAAAATAGTAATTAGTGGTACTAAAAATACTTTTACTGCATTTGGTGATATCTTTTTAGCAAATCTTTCAATATAAGATTGAGCAAATACGATTAGTAATATTGGTACAACACTAGATGCATAAGAAATCATCCTTATTGGAATTCCAAAGAAATGAACTGGATCTCCAGTGTTTAAAGCTGTAAAACTTGGATGTAGTAATGCAGCACCTAATACGGCTGCTAAATATGGACTACACTTAAATCTTTTCGCAGCTGAAAATGCTAATATTACTGGTAAAAAATAAAATACAGTATCACTTACAAAAGCTAAGAATATATATGTTTGTGAACCTGCATCTACAAGTCCAAAGGTCTTTAATAATGCAAGCACCGCTTTTATCATACCTGATCCCGCTAAAGCTGGTATAACAGGAGTAAATATTGCAGTTATAGCACCTAAAACTTTATTTATTATTCCAGTTTCCTTATCCTCTGATGAAGATTCATTTTCACCAAAATTACCTAATTTATGAAATTCATCACTTACATTACTTACATTAGTTCCAATTACAACCTGGAATTGCCCATTTTTATTTACAACTCCCTGTACCCCCTCTAACTTTTTAATCTCGTCTGCCTTAGCATTATTGATATCATTTAAGTTAAATCTTAAACGAGTCATGCAATGAGTAACGCTAACAACATTTTTTTCTCCACCTACTAGTTTTAATAAATCAGTAGCTAGTTTTTTATTATTCATGATTACCTCTCCTTTAGTTTTATTTTTATAAAAAAAGACCTAGAGTATACTTAATGGTGTGAAATTTCCATTAAAGCATACTCTAGGTCTTGCCTGCCTTGTCAGTAACAATCCTATTAGATACAATTATTCTTTTTGATTAATAGTAATCCTCTTTATATGAACTGTTAAATATACAAGTTCATCAGAAGATAAATTCTTGTTATATTTATTCTTTATTAAATCCGCAATTTTTAAGCTACATTCATACTCTCTAGGATATCTAACCTTAACTATTTCTTTAAAATCCTCATCTTCATCAGATAGTTCTTTATTCCCATTTAGTATCCTATAAGCAAAAAACTTTAGGTGGGTTATAAACCTGTTGTAATGTAAATCCTCTTCATCAAAATCTATTTTGTATTGATACCTTATTATATTTAAAACATTTTGGATGAACTCAGTAATTTTTATAACATCTTTATTACTTTCAGAACCAAGCTCTGAATTTACAATATGCATAGCTATTGCTGCTGCTTCATCTTCTGGAAGCTCTACATTTAACTCTTCCTTAATTATACTTAAAGCCTTTAATCCAACCTTAAATTCATCAAAATAAAACCTTTTAACCTCCCACAAAAAAGCATTACTAAAATCCATTCCAGATTCCTGTCTTGATATTGCAAAACTTATATGATCAGTTAATAAAATATATATATTTTCATTAAACTCATGATTTAGGTTTTCTTTTGCATACTTTATAATATTTTCAGTAACTCTCATATGCTCCATAGGAATTTGTGCTAAAAGTGAATATAGCTTACCTGCTACATTTTTTGACTTAAGGAAAAACTCTTTCTCTATCTTTCCTGTATCAACCTCATCACCTTTTTTCTTTTGGAAGCCAATTCCAGAACCTAAAAGGATTCTTTCTTGATTTCTCTCATTAACTGCGCAAATTACATTATTATTTATAATACGCGTAATCCTCATAAATACCTCCGAATGCATAGTAGAAAATATATAAATATAAAAAAACCTAAACATTAAGTTAATATACACACATATATACTAACTCAATATTTAGGTCTTGCCTGCTTATCAGTAACAATCCTAATTAATTTAACTTAATTATTTTAACAACAGGATATCATATTATAAATAAGGTGTCAATAGATTTGTAAAAGATTTATGTAATCTTATACAAATCTATTAAATTACTAAAACTCTTTTAATATTGAAGGTATATTTTAAAATAGGGTGCTTATTACTATTCTCATCATTAAGATTATTTTTCTTATACTATTCTACAAAACTATCTGGAATTTTAAATGTTCTTGATTTTCATATTTATTTTAAATTAAAATGTGCACTTATTTATGATATCTACCTAAAATTATTTTTCTATGATACTATAATATTAGTAAAATATTCATTTATCAAGAAGGCACTTTTTTTTGTCATATAGTTACAAAAAAAGTCACCATGGATCTGTGGGGTGATCAAAATTATTGAAATATCAAACATTCATGAAGAATGTTATATTAAAGAAAAATGTGCAAAATACGAAAAATATCCAATGGTTTTGCTACAATACATAGTATCTGGAAAGTAGAAAACACTTATTTTGTGGTATTTAAGTTATAGCAAACTAAGCTTTAGTGATATTTAGAGAAAATTACCTAAAGTTGAATATATTTTAATCGATATAGGCAAAAGATTAATTCCACTCTTAGAAATTATGCACAAATTCTGTACTGAATACTAGATGAAGGTTTTGATAAATCAGAATAAGATCTTCTAATTAAGAAAGGTGAAAAATTTGAGAACATATATTGCTATAAATTTTGAAGATAAAATCAAAAATTATTTTGAACAAATAACATCAAATATAAAAAATAACTGCATTGAGGGCAGCTTTACTCGCAAGAATAACTTTCACCTAACAATTCGCTTTATAGGAGAATCTGATGACCTTCAAATTGAAAAAATAAAAGAAATTATAGATACAGCGGTTTTAACTATCCAGCCTTTTGAATTATACTTAAGTAATTTAGGCGTTTTTAAAAGAAAAAATACCAATATTCTATGGGTGGGAATAGAAGAAAATCCTGTTCTCTCTAAGCTACATAAAGAGTTTTCTACACTATTATTAAAAAACAAAATAGGATTTTATGATAAACTTTTTACACCTCATATAACCTTAGGACGAAGAGTTGTATTTAACGAAGAATCTATAGATTTGGATAACTTAATTCAATATGAGCTAATTAAGATTCCAGTAAAAGCAGTTACATTGATGGCAAGTAAAGAGGTCAACGGAAAATTGGATGGGGTACCTGTTTATGAAGCTTCATTAAATACTTAAGTCAAGTTTGTCTTCTAACTAAGATTATTTAATCTAAGAAAACAGCCTCTTATTTTATATCATGCAGTAAGTAAACTTGTTATAACTCAATAAAAGACAAAGGACTTATACGTTTTATCATATAATCCCTTTGTCTTTTATATTAAGCTTCCACTGGTAATTTCATTACTATTTTGGTGTAGCTGTGTTTTTCTTTTGTATGTCCTGTTGCTCTGTGTGCATCATGAGGAAATGCTATGTAAAACATATCTTTTGATACAAGAATATTGTGACTCTTGTCTCCTTCGAAACGTTCTGCATCTTTTGTATCATCATATTCAATTACTGTTGTGAGATCTTTAATATCTGACCAAGCAACCTCTTCGCTGCCTTCTACAACTATCTGAATATCTATATATTTACGATGAGCTTCAAAAGTTCCCTCATCTAAAGATTTAGTTTCACCTTTTTGAATCATGTAAAATCCACCTTCAAAGGTATACTTACCTTCCTCAAAAACCGCTAATTGTTTTATAGCATTTAACCCAACCTCTAAATTAGGCACCATTGATTTATACAATAAGATATTGTCCATTTTATCGATTATCATAAACGTCTCTCCAATCTATTTATATGTTGCAAAATCCGACTATTTTCTTACTAAATATTATCACATCTATTTCTAAAAACCAATATGTTCTATATCTATTTCATATATATTTAATTAATTGGAACTCTTATCTTGCATATTTTTCTACTTCCTCTTGTAAATACAACATTTAAGTTTTTGCTATCACTTTTAACCTTAAACGTTGCAGTTGCCGTGCATTTTTCTCCTATTCCAATATTCTCAGGTGCCCTACTTTCCTCGGATGCTGGATATATATCAACAATTTTTCCTTCATCATCTAAAATTTGAAAAGCTGATTCACCAATATAAAGCATAGTAACATTATTTACCCCAAAGCTTATATTTTCATAATTATAATCTAATGCTACTACCTGACTACCATTTAGTTCAGACCACCAACCATTTCCTATTGCTTTTGCACCTTCAATAGTTAAATTATAGTTTCCCATTTCGGTTTTTACTGTAAATGGAGTGTTTAAACTCATTGCTTGTACTGCTTCTGAATCTTGATTTTCATTATCGAAAGTATATTCATCAATTCCTAACAACAACTTCGATATTGCAGCACTTTCTTTAATAATCCATTTTTTATCAACCTTTTCCACATCAACATATGATACTCTATCACTATAAGTAACTTGATCTAAATATTTATTAACCAAATTATCAAAATAAGCATTTTTTTCTTTCTCAGATATTTGAACTCCAGAAAGAGCTTGCTCATGTATGTAACTAAAAGTTTCTTCCATAGCCTTTCCTACAATAATATTAAAATCCATACCTTTTATATTAGCCCTAACCCTAGCTCTATCCCCATCAATATTTTCACTCTCTATCTTATAATCTATACCCTTTAGCTTTTTCAATAATTTATTTTGAGTTTCTTCTGAAAAACTATTCCCATTAAAATCTTGCTTAATGTTTTGCTTTGATTCTTCTTCAACCATAGCAAATAACTTTTGAACATCAGTTCTACCTTTTTTGACATCTCTAAAGTAGCTACCTGTATTAACTCTAGGTGTTTCAAACCAACATCCATATAACATGGTTGTTGATATAATTAAAATTAAGCCCACTGCTAGTTTTTTCATTTTATTCATAATCATACCCCTTTTATAAATTATTGCATCAACTAATTTCATCTTAATTACATCTAAATTCTTTGTCAATGACTCTACCATAATTTATAAGAAAGTTTATTGTATGAAATCATTGAACTTAGTAAAAAAAGGTGTTATGCTATCAATGTTAAACTTAATAAAAGTCTTTTCAACATAAACCTAAGTGTGAAATTTAAATTAGTAAATTAATATACTAAGAGCTTATTTTTATAGGCTCTTTTTTAATTGTAAAGAGAGGTAATAATATGATAAAAGCTTATAACTTATCCTACTCATATCCACAAAAAGATCTATATAATAATATTTCATTTACATTAGAAGAAGATCAACATTGTGCCTTTATAGGAACAAATGGTAGTGGAAAGAGTACACTTATAGATATGATAATGGATCCTGAAAAATATATGTTTGATGGTACCCTAGAGATAGACCCTAATTGTAGAATTGGTTATGTAAGTCAATTCCCTAAATTAGACGAAGGGAAAGATGTTACAGTTTTCGAATATATAGGAGAAGATTTCATTAAACTACAAAATGAAATAACAGCTATATGCACTGAAATGGAAACTTCTTCAGATATTGATACTTTATTAGAAAAGTACCAAGAAGCTTTAGATGCTTTTGACGCAATAGGTGGTAATGATTTCGAAAATACTATAGACAAACAACTAAACCTTACAGATTTGATTAAATATAAAAATTCAATGATGTCTGAGCTTAGTGGTGGGCAATTTAAACTTATTCAAGTAGTTAAAGCAATGCTAAATAATCCAAGCTTGATTATTATGGACGAACCTGATGTGTTTTTAGACTTTGAGAACCTTAAATCCCTTAAAGATCTAATCAATTCACACCAAGGAACAATGTTAGTTATTACTCACAACAGATATCTATTAAATCATTGTTTCAATAAAATTCTTCATCTTGAGAACCTGGAACTACAAGAGTTTGATGGAAGCTATATAGATTATAACTTCTCCTTACTTCAAACTAAAATTGAACTTCAAGAACTTGCTGCTGAGGATGATGCAGAAATTGCTAGAAACGAACTCTTAATAAAGAAACTAAGAGATATAGCAACTGATAATGCCGAAGCATTTAGAGGAAGAACATTAAACGCTAGAGTTAAAATCCAAGAAAGATTAGAAAAGCGTAGAATTAAAGCTCCATTTATAGAGATTAAAGAACCTAATATCAATCTATTTACATATGATGAAATTAAAGAAGGTCTTGCTTTAGAAGTTAATGATTATAGTGTTTCCTTTGATGATGTACTTTTAGAAAATGTTACCTTTGAACTTAACCCTACTGAAAAAGTAGCTATTATAGGTTCAAATGGTACAGGGAAAACCACTTTACTACAAGAAATTTTTGCAAATAACAATCCTGCTATCAAAATGAATGAGAATGCTACTGTAGCTTATTTATCTCAGCTTCAAAACAAAACACTAAATGAATCTAATACAATACTTGAAGAGTTCTTTGATGCTGGTTTTAAAACTCGTGATGATATTAAAGCTCATGTTTTAGACTATGGTTTTGATGAAGAATCAGTTAATCAGAAAATAAGTGCTTTATCTGGCGGAGAAAAAAACATGCTTCAATTGGCTAAAATCTCTGCTAGTCAAGCAAATATACTGCTACTTGATGAACCTACAAGTCATTTAGATACATATTCACAAATAGCACTAGAAAAAGCTATAAAAAACTACAAAGGTGCTATCTTAATGATTTCTCATGATTTCTATACCGTAGTAAACTGTATGGATTCTGTTTTAATCATTGAAGATAAGACCATTAGAAAAGTACGTATGCGTAAATTTAGACAAAGAATCTATGCTAATCATTTTGGCAAAGACTACTTAGAAATTGAACAAAATAAAAAGTCAATTGAAACACAAATAGAAGCAGCCTTAAGAGTTAAAGACTTTATGCTAGCAAAAGAACTATCTGAAACATTAGAAAAGCTGGTTAAATTACTATAATATTAGGTAAATAAGCAACCCCTCCACAACATATTTTTCATTGTGGAGGGGTTGTACTTATAATCATTTTGTATATGAAGTTAAATTACTAACTTCATAATTATTTCATCATCATCACGTTCTCCAGTATCTTTAAAACCTAACTTTTCATAAATATGAATTGCATGAGAATTATCAAAATTACAAGTTAATAGAACATCATTTGAATTCCCAAAAGGTTTTGATTTTATATAGTTTATACATAATTTCAGGGCTTCTGTTCCTAATCCTCTCCCCTGGTATTTCTCATCAATCATCATATGCCAGATATTATATGTTTCTTCATCATAATCGTAAATTACCATAACATATCCTACAATAATGTTATCCTCATAAATTGCAAAAGGAGTACATTGATTATAATATACATATGCCTGAGCCAAACTACGAACTGGATGAGATACAAGCTTATCTTGACCATATCCAAGTTTTAAATTAAAGCAATCAATAAAATTGCTTTCATCAACTTTCTTTAAACTTAATTCTTTCTCCATAAAACCCCTCCTCTTCATATGCCAAGTAAACTAATTTATAGAACTCGCTATATGAATCATTGCCATTAAAGCCCTGTAACTTTCTATAATATTATCCGCATTATATAAAACAACATTAGGCTCAATTAATTCTGTACGAGGCATAATTGATGCAACTTCAGCTAAACCACTATTTAGAAAACTAATCTTTAACTCAATTGCCCCACTGACTGTAGTTGAAGGTATATTATCAATCTTTGATAATGCTGTTTTAACCTTTTCTTTAATCATATCATAAACGATTTCTGGAGATATACATTTAGCCGCATATCTTCCTTGAGTTGTTTTTACAACAACTTTTTCTATTTTATCATTTATGGCTGAAACTTCATCAGATAATATGTTATCACCTGAAACCAAAAGCACAGGAACATCAAAATAACCAGCAACAAAAGCATTAATACCAAACTCTCCAACACTTTTTCCATTAATTTTTATATCTGAAACAACACCTCCATGATATGAGTGAGCTAGAACACCTGGAGTATTCATTTTAGAATGATATCCTATTAGAATAACCCCATCATAGGTATCATCAATTCCCTCCATCATTCCAAGTCTTTTAGGGGTACCAGTTATTAGATCTGCTTTTGGATTTAAAGCTTCTATAATAATATTAGTCATAGGTCCATGAGAATCATTTACTACTATCTCCTTTGCGCCAGCTTCAATAGCACCCTCAATAGCTGCATTAACCTCTTTTGTCATAAGCATTCTTGCTCTGTGATAATCATATCCCTCTGGACTAAGCTGAGCTTTACTTACAACCCCACTTATTCCTTCAATATCAGCTGAAATATAAATCTTCAAGTTATCACTCCATTTCCCATCATATTTTCACTATTTATTACGTCTTCAAGACCTTATTAATGATATAATACCATAATCAGTAAACTTATAGGCTTTATCTTATTATAATAGGTATATAAAGTTCAGCAACAAGTTCACCGTTATTATAAAAATAATATTCGATATCATCAGTGTTTCTGTGTTTATATTCTGATTCATTTAACCATATTGAATAGATGTAGTCCCAAGTTTTTTGTACACTTTCTGTTATTGGTCCCATACTTCTAAAGACTGCATAAAAGGATGGTTCTAATCTATGGAGTACCATACCTTCAGGAATATTTTCTATACTCTTAACCTCATGACCTATCATATACTCAAAAACATCATCCTCTGAAAATATACAAATACCCATAATTTCATCAGTATATTTACGCTCTGTTATTTTTTCACTCTCTTTTTCGGTATTCCACTTTTGCCAAAACAACGGTATATCTTGAAGGTTACTACCATCTGCCTTTACCTTCCACTTCTTACCTACCACATATCTTTCAGGGAGCTTTCGAAATAGAGGTGTTAATCCTTCTTTTCTTAACTTCAACTGAAACATCATATAATCAAAGTTCATTGGCTCTCTTATAAAATAAAGCAAATTATCTCTTCTTACCTCTGATGGGTTTCTTCCATAAACTTTTTCAAAGGCTCTACTAAATGCCTCTCTTGATTCGTACCCATAACTTATACCTATTTCCACAATAGACCTATTTGTACCCACTAGTTCCTTTGCAGCTTCAGTAATTCTTCTCTTCCTAATGTAATCTTTGATTGAGTCACCTACAACTCCTTTAAAAATACGATGAAAATGATAAAGAGAATATCCTGCTTCTTTTGCAATAGAAGATAAATCAATATCATCCTGCAAGTGACTTTCTATATAAACTAATGCTTTTTCCATGGAATCTATATAAGACATATTTATCCCCTTATTCTAGACTATTATAACCTTTCCTAAATCCTCAGGTACTTTTATCTTACCATTTGTCAACACATATTCATATAAGGAGTCATAGTTATTATCAACCTCCAGAGCAAGTCTAGATAGATTATCCATTACCTCATAGTCTTCCTCACTCCACTTTTCAATTGCCATACTCTTATATCCTTCCCACATGTCCCATGGCTGCATTGGAATCTTTAATAATGAATTAACGTCTAAAATTAAGTTGCACCTTAAATAGTCATATCCCCACCATTTAAAAATTCCAAATAACTCTGGATTAATTAATCCTTCCCTACACTTAAGCCAAGCTCTTGGTCCTGTTATAAAATATTCTTCACTTACATCTAAATGGTTAAAAGTAATCTTTAGTGCCTTTTGCTGAAGCGTATCTAGCTGTGCATCTACCATTACCCACTGTTTCTTCTCTTCATTCCAATATTCAAGCACCCAATGATCAATATATTTTCCTTTCTCAAAATAACTCGCAAAACCGCATCTTGCTCTTGCAGGAATCCCTACCTCTCTACAAAGTGCAGCTGAAACTACAGAAAAATCTCGACATATTCCTATCATTTTATTTTCATTAGGCTTTTGCTCTGATATATGATTATATCCAAGTTTTTTTAAGAAAATCAGCTTGTCTTCAAAGCTTCTTATAAAGGGTTCTCTCTTTCTTTCCTCTGTAAGTTTCAATCCATAAGCTTCACTCCAATGTTGATGAAGCAATATATTTTGAACATAATCCACAATAGTTTTTATGTCCTTTTCTATGCCACTAACCATATGTTTCATTGTTTTAATTTCTGTCATAATATCATGCTCTTTATAACGTCTAAGAGTATCTTTCATCATAATAACTAACATTCCTT
>NZ_DCLI01000071.1:26550-32280 GCF_002320975.1 Clostridium sp. UBA1652 | reverse complement strand
AATATTGACATAAGACCAAAGGGCATTTAGTTATTGAGCCGAATGGTGCGGAAGTTGTAAAAAGAATTTACCGTGAGTATTTGGAAGGAGCAAGTCTTATAGAGATAGCAAGAGGATTGATGGCAGATAATATTTTAACCTCTGCTGGAAAAGAAAAGTCGAGACCAGAAACCATCAAAAAAATACTTCAGAATGAAAAGTATATTGGCGATGCTCTTTTACAGAAAACTTATACGGTAGATTTCCTTAGCAAAAAGAGGGTAAAGAACGATGGTATAGTTCCCCAGTATTATGTGGAAAACAATCATGATGCCATCATACCACGGGATTTATATATGCAGGTTCAGGAAGAGATGGAACGTAGGTCTAACATCAAAAGTGGTGATAGTGGTAAAAAACGAATTTACAGCAGCAAGTATGCTTTATCAACCATTGTTACCTGCGGACACTGCGGGGATATCTTTCGAAGAATTCATTGGAATAACCACGGTTGCAAATCCATCGTGTGGCGATGTGCAAGCAGGCTTGACAAAACAGCTGTGGATTGTCCTGCACGAACCATGCGGGAAGAAGATTTGCAGAACGTTGTGGTGCAGGCAGTCAATTCCGTTTTTGAATCTAAGACACAATTTATGGATATTCTAAATCGAAACATTGCAGTAGTCATGAACCAGGTCGATGGCAGTGAGGTAGAACTGGTTGAACGGAAATTGGAACAGCTGCAAAAGGAACTGCTCAAGCTGGCAAATAACAATCAAGATTACACCATTCTTGTCAATGAGATTTACCGACTTCGAGATGAGAAGGAGACTGCACTGGCTAAGAATACAGGATTTGCAAGCCAGAAACAAAGAATGGCTGAAATGACAAAATTCCTTAAAGAGCAGAAAGGTATTATACAAGAGTATGACGAGCAGATAGTTCGCAAGCTGATAGAGAAAATTACAGTGCATGATGAAAGAGTCACTGTTGCCTTTAAATCTGGGATGGAGATTGATGTGGAGATATAGGGTGAGCCAAATAAACAAATCACCCTATATTAAAATTTTAGGGATAATATTAAGCATAACTGATGAATTTATAGCAACTCTATCGAATGCACTCGTGCTGAGCATTTAAAGACAATAGTAAATAAACGGATGATTGAATTACTATTTTGGATTATATATTAAAATATATTTTTATAAGAATTAAAGCTACGATATGAAATCGTAGCTTTAATTCTTACTTTAGATTATATTAGCAGATTTTTATCAGTTTATCTTTTATAAAAGCCAATAGCTTTAACAGGACAATTATCAATTGCTTTATTAAGTTTTGTATCATCAAGAATTAAATCGTATTTTTTAACTTGTGCTTTTTTATTACTTATTTCAAAAAGTTCTGGATAGTTTTTTACACATAGAGAACAACCCATGCAAGCATTTCGATTTATTATTACCCCTTCTTGTTCAGGTGTGGACTCGCTTGGTATATCTTCATCTTTAACAATTTTCGAAGTTATCCATGAGAAAATAACAATGGCAATAACAGTGAGAATCCAACGAACAACCATAAATTCAATTCCTAAAAATTTTATTTCATTTAGAAGCATAGGGATTTTTATAACCGCCCAAGAACTGAGTATTATGACAATATTTTTTATTGATGCTCCTTTTTTATGCAACATAATACAAACTGGGAAAGCAGCATAAATAGGTCCGGCAGATATTCCTCCAAGAAGGAATGATAGAATAGTGCCTTTAAATTTTGATTGCTTACCAAGATATTTCATTATTGTTTCTTTTGGCACCCATACATCAAGCAAGGCTGTCAA
Organism: Clostridium sp. UBA1652; assembly: GCF_002320975.1. Taxonomy (NCBI): domain Bacteria; kingdom Bacillati; phylum Bacillota; class Clostridia; order Eubacteriales; family Clostridiaceae; genus Clostridium; species Clostridium sp. UBA1652. The sequence goes on along the minus strand of NZ_DCLI01000071.1, from coordinate 30,464 downwards.
AACGAAAATAACTGGCATAATCATAAGCATTTCTTTTAAATAGTACCCACTGTTGCCTACCGCAGTCATACCAGTTTCAGGTTTAAGAATAAATATTAATACGTATGCAATAATAATTATTGCTGTAAATAAATTTTCTTTAAGTATTTTTGTAATCTTTATCATACTATCACCCCCATAACAAGTGCTATAACTATAGCAAATACAAAGCTAAGTCCATTTCTGACAATTGTAAATTTTATTCCGAATTCTTTTTTTTCAAGTGGAAATGTAACAACTCCAACCATAGTTAATGTTGTTAAAAAAGCAATAGAAGGGACAACCCCAACACCTGCACCAATAAGTGTTCCAACAAGAGGAAATGCAATAAAAGCAGGAATAAGAGTAATTGTCCCAAACAGTGCAGATACGATAGTAGCAATTAAAACATTTTGATTCTCAACATATCCTGCAATTTGTTCAGGTGGAAGTAACGCTAAAACAAGACCTATTAGTAAAATAATTGACAATATACTGAGAATCATACTTTTTCCCATACCAAAAGCCATTCTAAGTGCATTTTTTGTTTTTTCTTTGTTTTTTACCAGAGAAAAAATAAGAAAAATAATTGTTCCTATCCATATTGCTATAGTGAATATATCCATTTAAAATCCCCCTTTGTTATTTGATAATCCGATTATAAGTGATTTTTATATGAGACAATAGACACCAATGTTTCTTTTTGATATAATATTAAAAAGGGGGCATAGTATGAAAGATATTGACTTTATAAAATGTGTTCCGATTTTGAACTCTGTTACTGATATTGAATTACTCGTTTCCCAAGGTCAAATCAAAATTAAAAAGTATGCAAAAGGGGAAACCTTATATAATCAAGGCTGTTTATGTAATTCTCTTGATATTGTCGTTACAGGCAGTCTTACAGCTTACTCTCTTACTGAGAGTGGTTCTTCAACAATAATGTTTGAATTTAAAAAGGATAGTATTATTGGTGCAAATCTGTTATTTGCCACCCATAATATCTACCCTCTTAGCATATATTGTTCATCCGAATGTAAGCTTATTCATATAGAAAAAACAACTGTAGAAACATTACTTCACAATTATGATTTTGTAATGTCATATGTAAAATCTCTATCGCAAAATTCTCTTGGACTAAATCACAAAATTGCCATGTTTTCACGAAAAACACTTCGCCAGAATATTTATGAGTATTTATTACAACAATCAATTGTTCAACATTCGCAAACAGTGTATTTGCCTTTCAGCAAAAAGGAATTTGCCGATTATCTCGGAGTACAGCGCCCTTCGCTTTTTAGAGAATTAAAAAAAATGCAGTTTGACGGCATTATTAGCATTGATAACCGAAAAATAAAAATATTAAAGCATATGTAAAATTATCTTCATCTTTAAGCACATACTTATAAAGCGAATATTGATTATTGCAAAAAATAATAAGTTACGTTGCATTTGCAACATACTTTTGCAAAGTTTAACAGTATAATGAATATAAATCGATTTGTAGTATTAATTGCTAAATATATTGAAATAATAATTGAGTTGGAGGTGTTAAATCTTGATTGAACAGATATTTGAACTGGCTAGAGGTAATGAAAAGGCTGTTGAGAAAGTTGTATTCGACGAAAATGTGCATTATCTTCACATGATTTTTAATAAAGATGAAGGGCTTCCTGAGCATTTTTCTAATTCAAACGTTTATATGACAGTTATTAGAGGAAAGCTTTCAATAGGACTCAATGATCAGGAGATCCATGAGTATGAGGCAGGTACTTTATTGAAAATACCGTTTCAAACGAAGATGAATGTGAAAAATTTGCATCATGAAACATTGGAGCTTATTGTTGTAAAAGCACCAGCTCCCAAAATGTAAAAATATGAAAGGGTGAATGAAATGAAAGCAGAAATTGATAGAGACGGTTGTATTTCCTGTGGGCTTTGTGTGTCTGTGTGTCCAGAAGTATTTCGTATGGGTGATGATGGTCCGGCTGAAGTTTATGTTGATTCTATACCATTAGATGCAGAGAATTCAGCATTAGAAGCAAGAGACGGTTGTCCTGTATCTGTAATAACAGTTGAATAACAATGTAATAGCTAATAAGTATTGCCTCATCATAAAATTCATTGATGGGGTTATATTTATAATGGGAGTAAATATTATTTAGGTGTATTAGAGGTATACAGGATTTATTTATTCAAATACGAACTGAACTCTGCAGCATTATTGCGGGGGTTTGACATTTTATAATAAATTTTATTCAGTCTGGAAATAATATATCTATCCCAAAATATTAGGAGGTTTATTATGGAAAATTCAATGTTCTGTTATCAGTGTGAGCAAACATTAGGTGCTAAAGGCTGTGTAAAATCAGGTGTATGTGGTAAAAATCCTACGGTTGCCAATTTACAAGATGTACTTATTCATGAATTGAAAGGCATTGGTTTTTACGGTCAAAAAAATTTGGAGAAAGGGTTAAAAATTAGGAGTGAAATCAATAAGTTTGTGGTAGATACTATGTTTTCTACTCTTACTAATGTTAATTTTGATCCGACTAGATTTGTTGAGTATATTAAAAAAGCCGAAGAAATAAAAGACGAACTTAAAAATGCAGTTGGTGAAATTGAAAATGTACCTAAAGCGGCAAATTACAGAGCACCAAATACGATGGAAGAAATGGTGGAAGATGCTAAAAATATAGGGATTATGTCTGATGAAAAATTAGATATGGATATACGTTCTTTAAGGGAATTGTTAATATACGCATTTAAAGGAAAGGCTGCATATGCGCATCATGCTTATATACTCGGCAAATTTGAGGATGAAGTCAATAATTTCTTTTACAAAGGCTTAGCAGGTACGATTGATGATAGCTTAAGAGTACTTGATTGTGGCCAATGCAGTGATTCATATTCAGCTATTAAGGTTGCGGTTGCGTTAGCAGAAGCATTTAACTGTGGAGTCAATGAGTTACCACTTTCATTAGTCCTTTCTTGGTATGAACAAAAAGCAGTTGGCATACTTCTTACGTTATTATCTTTGGGCATTAAGGATATTCGTCTTGGACCAACACTACCTGCATTTATTACACCAAATATATTGCAAGTATTGGTTGATAAATTTGGTTTAAAACCTATTTCAACCCCTGAAGAAGATTTAAAAGCGATTTTAGGTCAATAACATTAATTACTATTATGGTTGGAGTTATCATTTAAAGCAAAATATTATTAAAAAAATAGAGGAAAACATACTGCAATTAAAATGGTTTAAATAATAAAAAGAGTATCCTTTAATTGTCACATTGCCAATTGAAAGATGCTCTTTTATACGCTATAATTACAATACTTTGGAAAAAGATTTGAATATCCTGAAACATTTCAACTATCCCTGCAACCTTTAGGCTGTCAAAGATATGTCTTAACTAATTAGGCTGTTTCTTGAATAATATGGTAATAATGATAGGTAAAATCAGTCAAGAAAATTACTAAATGTTACCTAAACTGGTTTGACATCATATAAATCCTCTCGTACCACATAGTAAAAGAAAACATATCTAAGGTAAAGCTAATTTAGCAAATATTTATGAATTATTTCACTTTACAATAGGATATGAAGAAATATGAAGATAGTATAACACATCACAAGAGGGTTGTCGCTAAATAATTAGTGCACAGCTCTTTTTTTATAGGTTTATTATCTTATTCCTCTTGTTTTTTGGGTACTTTTCTATTTTTCTACTTAAGTACTTAACTTCTTATTAAAAATAATATTGAAATGAATTTAATGAGACTTGAGAAGAAGTCTCTACAGTAATATTGTGCTTAACTTCTTATTAAACATAATAATAATCTAATGAATCTAATGAGGCTTGGGAAGAAGCCTCTACAGCAGCAAGGTG
>NZ_DCLI01000071.1:0-26301 GCF_002320975.1 Clostridium sp. UBA1652 | reverse complement strand
TCTAATGAAGGCTGGGGAACGACTTCTACAGAGTAAATGTGTTTAACTTTTTAAACATTTTTCTTTTTAAATATTTAAATGTTTAACTTTTTAAGTATTTAACTTTTTATTAAACATAATCTTAAAAAAATGATTCTAATGAAGCTGTGGAAGAAGGAATCTAATGAAGGCTAAGGAAGAACAGGATTCTGACGAGACTTGAGATGCAGTCTCTACAGATAAGAAGTGCGCCTTCTATAGGGCAGAAGTGCGTATCTACAGCCATTTTTATTTTTGCAACGAATCCTAATATCTCATCTATTATTTCCTGTTTTGTAAAACTTGATTATAATGGTAAAATGTACTTAATAAATTATTTAGGAGAAAAGAGAGACTTATGAAGGATATTGATATATTTAGTAGCGTACCTGAAAATTATTTTATTCCTTTAAGTAGCCCAAATAAGAAGATTTATATTAAGATTATATCTTTACTTTATGAGTTAGTTGAAAGTGGTTTGTCTTATGGGGCTGATAAGGATGTTTTTGTTTCAGAGATAGAGGACTATTTTAGTTTTGAAAATGTAGATATTGATTTAGATGATAATGAAATGGCAAGTAGTAATAGGGATAAGGCTAATTTGTTTATTAGAAAGCTTGAGGAGTATAAGTGGATATATACTGAGACTACGAATGATTATAAGAAGATTATTAATTTTCATGATTATTCTATTACTATTATTGAAGCTTTAATTAAGATTATTAAAAAAGATAGGCTTGAGTATCAAGGTAATATTATTACAATATATACCTTGTTAAATAATATAGAAAAAAATAATGCAGGGGTTATTATTAAGCAGGTCCATGAGAATACAAGAGGGATTATGAGTGCCCTTAAGACTCTTAATGCTAATATCAAGAAGTATATGGATAACATCACAAAAAAGATGTCACCTGAGGAGATACTAGAGGAGCTTTTTGGTAATTATACTCAAGAGGTTTTGGATAAGGCTTACCACAGACTTAAGACTTCTGAGAATGTTTCTAGATATAGGCCAAAGATTGTTGAGAAATTAAAGGAGCTTTTAGCTAGTAATGAATTTATTATGGAAGCTACTTTATTTTATAAAGAACAAGGTGATAATTCAGAAGAGGAAGCTAAAGAAGAGGTGTGTACCGTTATTGCTAACGTAATTAATGCTTTTGACGATATTGATGATATTATTTCTGAAATAGATTCAAAGAATTCTAAATATATAAGAGCAGCTGTTACTAGAGCTAAGTTTTTGCTTAATAATTCTAAAGATACGGTTGGACTTCTTAAGAGTATTTTAGAATATACTTGTGACCAATATAAACAGCTTGAACTTAATTTATCCTCTGATTATTTAGAGGAATTAAATGATTTATTTACTATTTATTCTTATGGATATTATGATGAAACTTCTCTTTATACAAGAATTGAAGGAAATAAAGAATTTAAACCAGGTAGTATTGAAGTTAGTGAAATATCACTAATGGAAAGGGAAAAGAAACTTAAGGAGTTTAAAGAAAGTCAAGCTAAAAGATATTCACCAAAGAAGATAAATGAAATTGTAAGTGAACTTTTAGGTGATAAGGATAAGATTAATGCTAGTGACATAGAAATTAGTTCCATTGATGATTATATTAGGCTTATTTATGTAAGACTTTATAGTAATAATTATTTTACTACATATAAGCTTAAAAGAAAAAATAATATTGTGGAAAAGAATGGCTATACATATAGGGATTTTGAAATTTGGAGGAGGAAAAAGTGAGATATCAGGAATTAAACATTAGAGAAAAAGAAGATTTTAAAAGAGTTTGTAATTACTTATTAAGTCATTCTTTGCTTACAAGACATAAGGAAAATAATAAGAAAGACTATTATTTTGTTGAGAATAACATCTTAGCTATTAATGAGTATTTTGAAATATTAGGTTTTGAGGTTGAACTTAATAGAAATTTAAAGTCAGCTCAACTTATTAATAAATTTGGGCGTAATAAATTACAGTTTGTTTTGTTTGAGAGTATTACTTTATTAATCCTTAGAATTTTGTACCAAGAAAAGATGCAGGATCTTTCTTTAAGTGAACATGTTGTAATTGAAGTTGAAGAATTACAAAATAAGTTTATAGCATTAGGCTTTAAGGATAGACTTATGGACAAAACTAGTTTAAAGGGAACTTTAGGTAAATTTAAGAGGTTTAATATTATAGAGACTTTAGATAGAGATGTAACTTTGGGAGACTCTAGGGTTATTATTTACCCAACAATTCAAATGCTTGTTAGAAGTGAAAATATAGATATTATATATGAAAAACTTCAAAGCTATAAGTCAAAAGGGGGTGATGATGATTATGAAGAAGATGACAGGGATTAGACTTATAAATTGGCATGCATTTCAAAATGAAACTATTAAAATATATAATTCTGTTTTATTATCTGGAGAAAATGGAGCAGGAAAATCTACTGTTTTAGATGCTATACAATATGTTTTAACTTGTTCAAAAAGTAACTTTAATAAGGCCGCAAATGAATCTGGAAAAAGGGATCTAGAGGGTTATGTTCGTTATAAGACAGGTAAAGAGGATAGGGCTTTTGAGAGGAGCGGGAATGTAACTTCACATGTGGCTTTAGAGTTTTATGAGGAGAAGAGAAAAGAATATTTTATTATTGGAACGGTTATTGATTCAGCTTCAGAAACATCATCTAAGTCATTATTTTATAGAATTGAAGGGGAAAAACTAGAAGATATTGAATTCATAAAGGGTGATAATATACCTAGGGATATTAATGATTTTAAAGTTTATGGAAAGAGCTTAAAAATTCAAAGCTTTAATCAACCAAGCCAAGCTAGAGATGATTTTAGAAATAGACTAGGTAATTATAATAACAAGTTTTTTGAATTATTGCCTAAGGCCCTTGCTTTTAAGCCACTAGGCAATGTTAAGGAATTTGTATATTCTTATATACTTGATGAAAAGGAAGTTAATATTGAAAATTTAAGACAAAATATTAGAACCTATAGGGAATTTGAGGAACTGCTAGAAGAGATAAAGCTTAAGGTATCTAGATTAAAGGATATAAAAGCCATATACGAAGAATATGAAAAACATAAAAAGAATATAAAACTACAAGGCTACATAATATCAAGAGGTGAAGAAGAACAACTTATTAATCAGCTTGAATATTTAAAAAATGATATTGAAAAAAATGAGCTTAAGCTAAAAATGCTAATAGCTGAAAAAACTAATGAAGAAAATTTAAAAAAACATAAAGAAGATTTAAAAACAGATTTAAATGTAGAGCTAAAATCTAATGGAGATTATCAAGCTGTAAAAAGTATTGATAGCAAGATATATAACCTTAAGGAAAAGTTAAAAGAAGAGGATAAAATTTTAGTTAACTTTAAATCTTTAGTGAAAGATCAAAAAGAGCTATTTAAGACTCTCTCAAGAAAATATGATGAGTATTATACTGAATTTATTGAAGCACTAAATGTTTTGAATTATGAAAATTCAGAGGAGTTTTGCTTTAAAGCCCTAAAAGCTGAGGAATATATATCAAAAAGGAAGGATTATATATCAGTAAATAAAGGCAGATTAACAAATAAAATAGATGAGATAAATAGAGATTTAAGTGAAAGCAAAAATAAAATTGAGGAGTTAAAAAAGCGAAATTTACAGTATCCTTCAGAAATAAAATACTTAAAAGAGGTAATCATTGAAGAAAGTAAAAAAGATGGAAGGGTAATTATCCCTAAGATTTTATGTGAAGTTATTGAAATTACTGATCCTAAGTGGACAGATGCTATTGAGGGATATTTAAATACTCAGAGATTTTATTTTATAGTTGAAAGTAATGAGTTTGATAGAGCTTTAAAGATTTATGAGCGTTATAGAAAGCAAAAAAATATTTATAATGCTGGAATAATTAATACAGCAGGTCTTGATAAATATGATAGCTGTGATGAAAGTTCTTTAGCCAATGTTGTTACATCTAAAAGTAGGGATGCTAAGAGATTTATTAATAGTATTTTAGCAAAAGTTATAAGATGTGATAATGTTGAGAGTTTAAAAAATTATAGATCTTCAATTACAGCTACTTGTATGGTATATAAAAATCATGTGGCAAGAGCCCTTGACCCTAGAATTTATAAAACTCCATATATAGGAGCAGAGGCTTATAAGATTCAACTAGAACAAGAAGAAAAGAAATTTGAAGCTTTAAAAGATGAATTTAATGACATAAATGATAAAATAAAGGTCATGGATGGGGAAAACAATATACTGTCAGCAATAAGAGTTGGCACCCTAATTGAAAAGCAAGAAATATTAGCTAAGGTTAATAATAGTAAAAATCAGTTAAAAGAGTTTGAAGAGCAAAAAAAGCAGCTTGAGAAAAATTCTAGCTACATTGATATTCAGCTTAAACTGCAAAGTATTGAGGATGAAATTGAAGAATGTAGAATTAAGATAAAGAAAATAGATGATAAAGAAATAGCTTGTAGAACTGCCTATGGAATAAGTGAAAATGAGATAAAAAGAGTAACCTATAGTCTTAAACTTAAGAAGGAAGAAGTAGATAATATATCTACTGAAATAGGTGAACTTAAAGAAGAGGGAGAAAATAAATTCCAAAAGGCAAAGAGCAAAAGATCCTATGAAGAAATTATAACTAACTTTAATAAGGCTAAAGTTGGTGTAATAAATAACGCTAAAAATACTGAGAAAAACCTTGAAGATAATATGAGAATTTACAATAATACCTATAACTTTGGAGCAGAAGTTGGAGTAGGTGGAATAAACACCTTTATAGTAGCTTTAGATGAATTAGAAAAAAGTAAGGTTATAGAATATGAGGAAAAGGTTAAGGCTGCTAAAAGTGGGGCAGAAGAAGAATTTAAGTATCACTTTATTGCAAAATTAAAAGAGAATATTGAAAAGGCAAGGTCAGAAATTAAAGAGTTAAATAGAGGATTAAAAGGAATTTATTTTGGAAAAGAAGCCTATGAATTTATTGGAGGTAAAAGCAAGGAGTTAAACAAATATCATGATATGGTTATGCATGAAGAAAATATTGCGGAAGGGTTTAATCTTTTCACAGACATGTATCAATCAGAGTATAAAGAACTTCTAGATGAATTATTTGAGAAACTTACCTTAGATGATAGTAATAGTGAATTAGAACTTAGAAAGTTCACAGATTATAGAAACTATATGGATTATGATATTAGAATTAACCATAGCGATGGAACCCATTCTTTATTTTCAAAGGTTAGTAAGGAGAAAAGTGGAGGTGAAACACAAACACCTTTTTATGTGGTTATTGCAGCTTCCTTCCTTCAGTTATACAAATCATCATTAAAGGAAAGTATTGGACTAATTCTATTTGATGAGGCCTTTGATAAAATGGATGATGTAAGGATAGTTGCTATGATGGAGTTCTTTAAAAAGTTAGACTTACAAGTTATAATTGGAGCGCCGCCACAAAAGATTGAGGCAATAGCGCCATATGTAAATACAACTCTTTTAGCTATGAAACTTGATAAATTTAGCATAATTGAGGAGCATAAACATGAGGGATTATAAGAAGGTTATTTTAAATAAATTATTAGATAAATACGAAAATAGCCAAGGGTACAAAGGGGAAGTAGCTAAAGCTAGAAAAGTATATTTTCAGTTTAATGAAAAAAATATTATAGACTATTATGATGAATTAGATGCAAGCAAAAAGAGAGATATTGATATTTCATGTAAGCAACTTGAGGAGAAGCAGATTATAAAAATTCATTGGGGGAAAGGCTTCAATAATCATAATATAATTAAACTTGAGCTTAATGAAAATATTATTGAGGAAGTATACAAAATACTTAATAGAAAAGAAAAAAAGAGTAAAGAAGAGAAGCTAAAAGAAATGCTTGAACCCTTTAGAACAAAGGAAAATTGTTTAGGATACTTTTCAAGGTTTATTTTTGATATGCTAGAAAATAATAAATCAATAAAGAAATATTTAGACCTAGATAATTTAAAAGAATGTAAAGATATAATAATTGGGATAGAAAAAGTCTTAAATCAAAAAGAAGAGATTTTTAGAAGAAGCTTCTCTATAAAGCTATATGGTGATTCCAAAAGATATGAAGCTTTAGAAAATAAAATTTTAAGAATAATAGGAGACTTCTCAAAAGAATGGAACATAGAGGAATATAATATATTAAAGAACTATACCTATGTTTATTTCAAGGGAGATATTAAGCTAAAAATGAAAAGATCAACAATAAATGCCTTAGATTTTAAAGGTGGATTTGCTATAAGTTCAAAGGATATAGATGAAATAGAGGCAATAGAAGTCAATTCAAGTGAGTTAATAACAATAGAAAATTTAACATCTTTTAATAATTATAATGAAAAAAATTCAGTTATCTATTTGGGCGGATATCATAATAGTGTAAGGCAGAAACTTTTAACTAAGATATATGAAACTAACGGGGATGTGACCTATTATCATTGCGGAGATATAGATGTTGGAGGCTTTAAAATACTAAATCATTTAAAAAGAAAAACCTCCATACCTTTTCTGCCTTTAAATATGGATATAAGAACATTAGAGAAAAATATTTCATATGCAAAAGAGTTAACTACCAATGATAAAAAAGAACTTGAAAAAATGATTAATGATGAAATGTATAGTGAGTATAAAGAGATTTTATCATTTATACTTAATAAAAATAGAAAATTAGAACAGGAAATTGTATTTTAAAAATAAGAGAGCTCAGCTTAAAAAACTGAACTCTCTTTTATAATAGATTAAATTACTGTAAGTCAAACTTAGTAACTTCTCTTTGAGTTAACTGAGCTGAATACTTAGAGGCTAATGATCCATTCTTAGTTAAGAAAACATCTTTAGCTATAATAGTATCCATTAAGGTAGATACCTGAGCTTGAGTTATGTCACTCTTAACTCCAGACACTGTCATGGAAACCTTGTCCCCAGTTTCAGTAACAAAAGTCATTGATAATGAATATTCCATAAATTCATCTCCTTTCCATAATTAAATCTTTGCTTAAAACTTAAGCATTAGCAATTTTTGATGTTTCATTTAAAAAGTAATCTCGAGCAGGATTACTTAAAACACCTTTGATGGCTTCAGCTACATCAAACACATTTTCAGGTAAAGCATCAATCTTAATACCTGAGAAGTTTTTCTTTCTATAAATAACTTCGCCAGATCCATTAACACCATTCTCCACTTCAATAGCAAGAGAAGTAGAACTTAATACCTTACTAATAGCCATACATCACACCTCCTTTCATCATACCACGCAGTGGTTCATAAAATCCTTTTAACTGCTTCATAGTATAAATACACCGATTCTCATGAGAATAACTACTTATACATTTTTTTAAGCAATTTTATCATCATTTCCATTATCTATAACAACGCCAAGCTTAGTAGAAATAATTGTATTTAGCTTGTTTATAGATGATGTTAAGCCTGCTATGTTTTTCTCAAGTCTAATTAATAAATAGGCACTAATAGCAACGGGAAAACCCACATTTCCTATTAGAGTCACAAGATCATTAATTTCCATAGAAAATCACCTCCAATTAAGTAATACACCTTTTTACATTATAATTATCCTCTTAGGAGTATAATTTATTAAAATCATTTTCTTTAGTAATAAAATCATAATAATGATTTATAGCTTCATCTAAAATACTGCTTAAATAGGCGTTAATATCAGGATGCATGGCTTTAAGTTCATTAAGCTTCCTAACAGTGGATTTTCTAAAGGTGTAAGTGCGTTTAATATCAAAATATTCATTGTTAATAGGAGGGATAATTCCATTAGCACAGGGCTTACCTACACGATTATCAACTAAATTTATTTCAGCTGCTAAAGAAGGGTTTGAGTTAAAGGTTACTGGTTCAGTAGAAGTGTTTGTAAAAGAGAAACTTGATACAGGTGTTCCAGAGATAACATCACTAAATCCATTTTCTTCAACGTAATCTTCAAATCCTAAATCAATTATATTTTCATTTTTCCTAGAAGTTTTTTTTACCATAATAACATCTCCTATTTTATAGAATATATCTAAAGAAGATATACACCTAAATACTGTACAAGATTCTTCTCAAGCTTCATAAAATCATTCACCTAAATACTGTAGAGGCTTCTTCTCAAGCCTTATTAAATCCTTTGAGGCTAAATACTGTAGAGGCTTGATAGGTGAGAATCATTTAGTTAATGAATTCAATGAATCTAAAGAAATATCTACTGCGTAGATATTTCTACAGAACATAGGTGAAATGAATTTAATGAAATACTGCGTATTTCTACAGAACATAGGTGAAATGAATTTAATGCAATCACTTCGTGATATGCTACAGCAGAGTGGTGAAATGAATCTAATGAAATTTCTCCAAAGTCGAAATTTCTACAGGTCAGTAGTGTATTTCTTTTTTGTCTAATATTAATTAGAGAAAAAGGAGAGGTGTCTATATGATAAAAGATAAAATTATAATTTCAAACCACAATAGCCAGAGCTTTGATAAAATGCAGTTAGCTTTAGCTATTAAGAATTCTACCTACGAGGATAATTTAAGTTGTTCTTTGCTTCATAATGGAGTGATTAGAGATTGTAGTTTATGTAATCTCAAAAGTATATGTGATGGAATTGAGGAGCTAGCCAAGGATTATTATGATAGTACTACTGAAGTTGTTGGGAGCTTTAAGTTTTAAGATTTATGAAGTTAAGATATTGAATTTTTGAGATTTTATCGTTAAACTACAAAATATTAAAAAATGCCGAATTAAAAATGTTGATAAAAGTAAAGACTACCGGGTGTAGTCTTTATTTTTGTGTAAGGATAATTAAATATACACTCAGTTAAAAGTAAACGGATTTGATGTGGCTACTTATGTAGCACACTACAGGATTAGGGATAAAATGAATTTAATGAAACACTTCGTATTTCTACAGGGTAGTGGTATATATCTTTTCTCATATAGATGTTATAATATCTAATAGAAAGTGGACCATGGAGGAGAATATTTCAATGGAATATAAATCTACAATTAAATCAAGACCATATTTATATAAAGAAACTAAAAAGGCTTCAAGTCTTATAAATGCAGGGATTAGGGTTGATGAAATAAAATCAAAATCATTAGAAGATAATATTTTTCAATTTGAAAGTGAAGCTAGAAAGAAGGAAGTTGCATCAATAGTAATCGCTAGATTAAAGTCACTTGATGAACAGATTATTTATAGTATTGAAAATACTAATATAGAAACATCGAAGATTTTAGTCTTATACTCAATATTAAAAACAGATAGGTTATTTTTTGAGTTTATAAATGAGGTTTATAAGGAAAAGATCCTATTAAAGGATCTAATTATAAGGGATAAAGATTTTGGAGTGTTTTTTCAAAATAAGAGAGAACAAAGTGAGAAGGTTGCATCATGGTCAGAGTATACTTTCAAGAAACTTAAACAGGTTTACATAAGAATTCTTTTTGAAAGCGGTCTTATAGCCAATCAAAAGGGTGAGAGAAAAATTAAAATTCCTATAATTGAAGGGGAAGTAAAGGACTACTTATATAGTATTGGAGATAGTGTGTATATAAATGCCATACTTGGAATAGTAGAGTAGTTTTTGACGGTGGTGAACATAGTGAAAGACATATATAAAAGGTTAGATGAAATATTACCTAAAATAGTAGAGCCAGATTTTAGAAAAAACAAAGGATTAGGAAATGAAATAGGATTTTATGTGTTTGATTATAACCCAGAAGAAGAGTTATTAGTTAGAGACAGAATTAAATTTATAAAAGAAAAAGTTAAGTCAGCCTATGGTTTAAATATTGTTGAATTTGATTTATATGAAATAATAATAGAAACGTTAAGTAACTTTGGATACTTAGAGCGTTGTTTTAAAATGGAGGAAGGTAAGGGTAGTGAGCATGTTCTTTTAAAAGCAATAAAAACATCTTTAAGGATTACTGAAGATGACGATTTGTTTTTAGAATATATTAGTTCAAGGCTTGAGGATGCAGATATAGTGTTTTTAAGTGGTGTAGGTAAAGCATGGCCTATTATTCGATCACATACAATATTAAATAATCTTCATAGAATTGTTGAAAAACAACCATTGGTTATGTTTTTTCCAGGTACATATGATGGAGGAACACTTATGTTATTTAATAAATTAAAGGATGATAACTATTATAGAGCATTTAACTTAGTAGATAAATATTAAAGGGTGGGGGAGCTATATGGATATTAAATTGAAATCAATGTTTTATAAGCCTATTGATAGAGATATTAAAGGGGTAATTAAAGTAGGTCAAGATGATGATGAAAATATAAAACAAGAACTAGAAGAGTATGTGATAACAAGTGAGTTAAATAAGCATATAGATAGATTTTTTGAAAGTTATAAAAGTGGTATTATAGGAAATACAGACAAAAATGGAGTTTGGATATCAGGTTTCTTTGGAAGTGGTAAGTCACATTTCTTAAAGATACTTTCTTATCTATTAAATAATAAAAATATTGATGGTAAAAATGCAATTAGTTATTTTGATGATAAGGGGTTAGATAGCTTTATATTAGCTAATATGAAGCAAGCGGGCGATATTTCAAGTGATGTAATTCTTTTTAATATAGATTCTAAGTCAGATTCTAAAAGTAAGTTAAATAAAGATGCGATAGTTAACGTATTTAATAAAGTTTTTAATGAAATGCAAGGGTTTTGCGGTACTATGCCATGGCTTGCAGATTTAGAAGGACAAATGCTTAAAGAGGGTGTTTATGAAGAATTTAAGAGTAAATTCAAAGAAATTAGTGGTGGAGAGTGGGAAAAGTCCAGATCTAATTTTTACTTTGAAGAAGATGCAATAGTAGAAGCATTATCAGAAACTACTAGGATGAGTATTGAGGCGGCTCGAAATTGGTATAACAAGGCTGAAAATAACTACTCATTAAGTATCGATGAGTTTGCATCTAAAGTAAGGGAGTATTGCGATTCAAAGGGAAAGAATCATCATGTAGTATTTTTAGTTGATGAAATTGGACAGTACATAGGAGATAACACTCAACTTATGCTAAATCTTCAAACAGTAGTTGAAGATTTAGGGACTAAATGCCAAGGTAGATGTTGGGTTGTAGTAACATCTCAAGAAGGACTAGATGAATTTACAAAGGTTAAGGGAAATGACTTTTCTAAAATTCAAGGAAGATTTAATACAAGATTATCTCTATCTTCAGCAAATGTGGATGAGGTTATTAAAAAGCGTATACTTAGAAAAACAGAAGGATCTACAAGCTATTTAAAGGCATTATATGAGCAAAAGGAGTCCATAATAAAGAATCTTTTAATATTCACTTCAGATACAGCTGAAATGAAATTATATAAAAATAGTGAAGATTTTGCTGAGTCATATCCATTTATTCCGTATCAATTTAATTTGCTTCAAGCAGCATTTAATGGAGTAAGAGAACATGGAGCTTCTGGAAAAAGCTTATCTAAAGGGGAAAGAAGTCTTTTAGGAGCATATCAGCAGGTAGCCATAGAATATATGCACAATAATTCTAATATACTGATTCCATTTTCGGCGTTTTATAAAACGATAGAAGCATTCTTAGATTCATCAATAAGATCTGTAATCATAAATGCAGAGAAAAATGATAAATTAAATGAATTTGATGTCGAGGTTTTAAAATTACTATTTTTGGTGAAATATGTTAAAGAGATGAAGGCTAATATTAATAATCTATCCACCTTATTGGTTGATAGCATAGATGTATCACATAGAGAATTGATGTTTAAAGTTCAAGAGTCTTTAAAGAACTTAATAAAAGAAACATTGGTACAGGAGAATGGAGAAGAATATATTTTTCTTACTAATGATGAGCAAGATATCAATAAAGAAATAAAAAATATGAACGTAGATACTGGAGAAATTATACAAAAAGTTGGAGAAATTATTTTTGATGATATATATAAAGATAGTAAGTATAATTACTCTAAAAAATATATGTTTTCATTTAATAAGATAGTTGATGATAGAACAAGAGGCCCTCAAAATAATGAAATAGGCATTAGAATAACAACTGCTAACTTCGATTTGATAAATGGAGGAGGAACCTCTCAAAGTGAATTAAAGAGAGTTTCTATTAGAGAAAATAATGTTGTGGTTAATATCTCTAAATATGTAAATTATCTA
The DNA here is from genome assembly GCF_002320975.1 of Clostridium sp. UBA1652. NCBI lineage: Bacteria > Bacillati > Bacillota > Clostridia > Eubacteriales > Clostridiaceae > Clostridium > Clostridium sp. UBA1652. Next base: position 14,066 of record NZ_DCLI01000071.1, on the reverse strand, counting down.
GATGAAATCGAAAATGTATTAAAGATAGATTCCTACTTAAGGTTAAAGGGAGGATCAAAATCAACCAATACAATAGAGGATATAAAAACTAAGAAAAGTCGAGAAAGAGAAGAAAGGCTAAAGAGAGCAAAACTATTAATAGAAGAAGCCATAAGAACTTCAGAGATTTATGTGAATGGAAGTCTTTTAGATATAAAAGAAAAAGATCCAATAAATAAAATAAATGAGGGATTAAAGACCTTAATAGATTCTAAATATAATAAATTAAATTATATAAAAGAATTTAAAGAAACGTCTAAAGACCTATTTGATATTATGGATGTTAGATTAAATCAAATGTCCCTAGTTGATAGTGAACCCAATAGATTAGCTATAGATGAAGTGAAGACACATATAGAAATAAGTACATCAAGAAACCTTCAAGTTACTGTTAAAAGTGTTATAAATAAATTTTCTAATGCGCCTTATGGATGGAAAGAAATTGATATTCAAGGAGTTATAGTATCATTATTCAAAAAACAGGATATAAAGGTTGTTTTAAATAATGAAATATTAACGCCTAATAATAGAGAAGTAGTTAATTATGTTACAAAGAGAGATTATATAGATAGAGTTATTTTAAAAAACAGAGAAAAAGTTCCAACAAAGTATATAGACGCACTAAAAGACTTAAACAAGGATTTGTTTGGATTTTCTTCACTTCCTAGTGATGAGGATGGAATGATGAGTATATTCATAGAGCATTGCAAATCAGAACTACACAAAATTGAGCTAATGTTAAGTAGCTTTAGTATAACAAGCAGATACCCAGGTGAGGATATATTAAAAGAAGGGAGGAAACTATTCAAAGATGCAATTGATATTAATGACACATTAGAATTCTTTAAGAAGGTATATGATTTAGAGGAGGACTTCTTGGATTATGTAGATAACATAGATAATATAAAAGGATTTTTCTTTAAAAAACAAAATGGAGTTATTGAAACTAACTCTAAAGGTGAGCAAAGAGTTATATTTGACAATGCTATAGATAAACTTAAAAACTATGAGGAGAATAAGGAATATATAGTAAATGATGAAATTAAAAATATAGTTGAAGAAATTAAATCTATTTTGAGAATGAAAGAACCATATGCAAAGATACCAACTGTTCCATTATTAGTAGAAAAGTATAATAATAAAATATTATCACTACTAGAAGAAGAAAGCATACCTGTGCTTGGATTTATAGAAACTTGTAAGAAGGAAGTTATAGAAACTTTAGAATGTTATGAATTTAAAAGCAAGCTTATAAATCAAATAATTGAGGAGTTTAATAGCTTAATCAATAGAACAGAACAGGCTAATAGTTTTGCAGTTCTTTCTTCAATGTCAGAGCTTTCAGATAAGCTGAAATTAAAGTGGATTAAAGAGATAGTTGCAGAGGATGAAAGACAAAAGAGAGTAAAAGCTAAAGAAATAGAAACAGCAAACAGAGTTTTAGAAACTCGTTCTTTAGAGGGAAGTAATGGAGAATATAGAGCACTACCTATTAATCCTGAGCCAGAAGTAGTAATAAAAACTAAAACCTTAAGTATGAGAGAATTAGTTAAAGGGCAAAAAGTTATTAAGAATACTACTGACATAAATGAAGTTGTAGAAGCTTTAAGAAAGAATTTAGAAGAGGAACTAGAAAAAGACACAATCATTAGTTTGGTATAAAAAAGCTAATAAATAGAGTTTATTAAAAATATTGAATAAATATAGTACAGGGGAATTTATTTATGGATAAAAATAAAATAAAATCTTTTGCTGTTTGGGCAAGAAGAAGCTTAATAGCTTCTGTTAGTGATAAAGCAAATAGAATTGGTATATATGAAGATAGGATTGATAAAGCAATTGAGGTACAAGGAGGCTTTAAGTTAGAAGGAAAAGAAGATATTTTTCCTATATCAAAAAGTCATAGAGATGTACTAGAAAATCAAGTTAGAGAAAAAGGCTTTATGCAAGTAATGGAAGAGGTAGCTTATACTTGGTTCAACAGATTTATGGGTCTTAGATACATGGAAGTTAATGATTATCTACCATCAGGAATTAGAATACTTTCATCAGAAATTGAAGAGAAAAAAGAGCCAGATGTATTATCAAAAGTATCTGAAATAATAGATGAACTGGGATTAGATGGGAATGAAATCTATGATCTTTTAGATACAGGAGACACCTTAGATAGAGAAAAGGCATATAGAACTATTTTAGTTAAACAATGTAATGAATTAGGTAAAATAATACCACAAATGTTTGAAAAGATAAGTGATTATACAGAACTCTTATTACCTGACAATCTTTTAGAAGATGGTTCAGTTATAAGAAAAATGGTAGAAGATATAGAAGAGGCGGATTGGAAGGAAGAAGTAGAAATAATAGGCTGGATGTATCAATACTATATTTCAGAAAAGAAGGATGAAGTATTTGCAGCCTTAAAGAATAATGTGAAAATAACAAAAGAAAATATCCCAGCAGCTACTCAGCTATTTACACCTAAGTGGATAGTTAAGTATATGGTAGAAAACTCACTGGGAAGACTATGGCTTGAAGGACATCCAAATGAGCAGCTTCAAAAAGAGTGGAAATATTACCTTGAAGAAGCTGAGCAAGAACCAGAAGTTAAGGAAGAATTAAAGAAGATAAGAGAAGAACACAGTAAATTAAAACCAGAAGATATAAAGGTACTAGACCCATGTATGGGATCTGGCCATATACTGGTTTATGCCTTTGATGTACTTTATGAAATATATAAAATAGCAGGGTATTCAGAGAGAGAAATCCCAAGACTTATACTACAGAATAATCTATATGGTTTAGATATAGATGATAGAGCAGCGCAACTCTCGTCATTTGCTTTAATAATGAAGGCAAGACATTATAATAGAAGATTATTTAGAGAAATAGAAAAAGAAAATTTAGAATTAAATGTATGCTCAATACAAGAAAGTAACAGTATTCACAAAGAAGCAATAGATTATTTTTGCAGTCTGGAAACTGGATTAGATAATGATGATTTAGAAAATGATCTAGAATATTTATGGTCAATATTTATGGATGCTAAGGAGTATGGTTCTATACTTGAAGTAGAGGAAGTAAACTTTGAAGCATTAAAACAAAGATTAAAAGAAATAGAAAATGACGATAACCTAATGTTTGGTGATTATAGAAATATGCTTTTAGATAAACTTCCTATGCTAATTAAGCAGGGGGAGATAATGAGTATGTTGTATGAGGTTTGTGTTACAAATCCACCTTATATGGGAAACAGTGGAATGAATGCAAAACTTTCAGAGTATATAAAAAAGTTTTATAAAGATAGCAAATTTGATTTGTTTGCTATTATTATTGAAAGATGTGGTAAAATGCTCATAAGTCATGGGTTTCAAACAATGATAACTCAACATTCATGGATGTTTTTATCAAGTTACGAAAACTTAAGAAAAAAGATTATGTGTAAGGATATAGTTAATATGACTCACCTTGGATCAAGAGCATTTGAAGAAATTGGCGGAGAAGTAGTGCAAACAACATCTTTTGTACTGAGAAATAGTGATTTAGGTAGATATAAGGGTATCTATGCAAGATTGATTGATTATAGCAGTCAACAAGAAAAAGAAAAAAAATATTTGAAATGCCTTGAGAATAGAAAAAATAATATTAATTCTAATGACTTATATTTTGCAATTAAAATTAATTTTTCTAAAATAGCAGGAAGGCCTATAGCATATTGGGCAAGTGATAATATTATTGATATATTTAGTAGAGAAAAATCATTAGAAGAATTTGCTCAACCAAGACAAGGTATGGCAACTTCTGACAATAGTAGGTTTTTAAGATCATGGTGGGAAATTAGAAGTGAAAAAATAGGATTTAATATTAAAAGTACTGATGAAGCAATTAATTGTAAAAAGAAATGGTTTCCGTACAATAAAGGTGGAGAGTTTAGAAAGTGGTATGGAAATAATGAATTTCTTATTAATTGGGAAAGTGATGGAGAAGAAGTTAAATTATATGCTGCAAAGTTATATAAAAGTTATACGAGAACAATAAAAAACATTCCATATTACTTCAAAGAAGGAATAACCTATACTTTTATTAGTTCATCAAGTTTTGGTGTTAGATATTCTAGTTCAGGATTCATATTTGATGTAGCAGGATCAACTATTTTTCCAGAAAGTAAAGATTTTAAATACTTATTAGCATTTTTATGTTCCAAATTATCTTATGAGTTTTTAAAAATGCAGAATCCAACGTTAAATTTCCAAGTGGGGAATATAAAGAAGTTACCACTAATAGTAGAACAAAACGAATTTATAAACCAATTAACAGATAGTAACATTATTATTTCGAAAAAAGAATGGGATTCTTTCGAAACCTCCTGGGACTTCAAAACACATCCACTACTAAAACTATTAGATAAAGCTGAACAACATAAATTAAGTTCTATCTTTACTAGGTGGGAAACAGAATGCCAAGAAGCTTTCCAGCAGTTAAAGGCTAATGAAGAAGAATTAAATAGAATATTTATTGACATCTATGGACTACAAGATGAATTAACTCCAGAAGTTGAGGATAAGGATATAACTATTAGAAAAGCAGATAGGGAACGAGATATTAAGAGTTTAATTTCTTATGCTGTAGGATGTATGTTTGGGAGATACTCTATTGATGCAGAAGGACTAATATTTGCAGATGGAGAATGGTTAGATAAGTGGAGAATTGAAAATGGAGAGTTTAGAGTTAGAAAGATGGAAAAAGATGAAGAGGGTAATATATTAGAGGATACTTGGGTGGAGCCTAGATTTGTACCTGATTTAGATAATGTTCTTCCTATAACAGAGGATGAGTATTTTGAAGATGACATAGTTTCACGATTTATTAATTTTGTAAAAGTTGAGTATGGAAACGATACTTTAGAAGAAAATTTAGATTTTATTTCAGATTCTATAGGTAGAAAGCCTTCTGAGACAGCTAGACAGGCAATACGAAGATATTTTATTAAAGATTTCTATAAGGATCATTTAAAGATCTACCAAAAGAGACCTATTTACTGGATGTTCGATTCAGGTAAAAATGATGGATTTAAGGCTTTAGTTTATATGCATAGATATAATGAGCAAACAATTGCAAAGGTTAGAACTGATTATCTTCATACTCTGCAAAGAAAATATGAAGCAGAAATAAATAGACTTGAGTTAGTTGTTGATTCAGAAGAATATACTGCAAAAGATAGAGCTACTGCTAAGAAGAAGATTGATAGAATATCTAAACAGATAGAAGAATGTAGAGAGTATGATCAGGTAGTTGGTTATTTAGCTAATGAAAAGATAGCTATCGATTTAGATGATGGTGTTAAGGTTAATTATGCTAAGTTTCAAGATATTAAGATGATTAATACTAAAGGTAAAGAAATTAAAATGAGTTTGCTTTCTAAAATATAGAATAATGTTTAATTATAGAATAAAGTATGGAGGTTAACAATGAAAACTTATATTGAGGAAATTAATATAATTAAATTAAGACATTTAGAAAATATCCATATAGATATATCTAGTAATAGGAGTAAAAATCATCTAATACTAACAGGAAAAAATGGAGCAGGAAAAACCACAGTACTTAAAAGTATAAAAAAGTACTTAAAATCAATAGAAGATAATATGTACTATCCAATAAATATAGATTATAAAAAGAGTATAGAATATTATAAAAACAGAATAAATGAGATAGATCAGGGTTTAAATATAAATAAAGAAAATCCATTTGAAAAACAGCAGTTACAAGATAATATGAAGTCTCTTCAAGATACTATTAATTCATATGAGAATGGATTAAATATAGGAATTAGCAATGATTTTGAGGTTGGTTCTAAATATAAAAACGGAGAGTTTATTTTAGCATACTTTGATGCCAATAGGGACTCAAAGGTTATAGTCCCAAACTCAGTAAATAGAATAGAACTACAAAATAATTATTCTATTGATGCTGATATTGATACTAAATTTTTAGATTATTTGGTATACCTTAAAACTCAACAATCTTTTGCTAGAAATGAGAATGATTTAAATACTGTTAATTCTATAGGTGCTTGGTTTGATAATCTTGAAGAAGCCCTAAAGAATTTATTTGAAGATACTTCTATAAAATTAAAATTTGACTACAGGAATTTAGATTTTAAAATTCAACAAGATGGTAGAGAAGATTATGGATTAAATGAATTATCAGATGGTTTTTCAGCTGTATTAGATATAGTAATGAATCTTATATTAAGAATGGAAAAAGACAGGGAAGGATTGTCTTATGATAAAGAAGGCATTGTTTTAATAGATGAACTGGAGACACATTTGCATATTGGGCTTCAAAAAAAGATACTACCTTTCTTAGTAAGTTTTTTTCCTAATATTCAATTTATAGTTACAACACATTCGCCATTTGTTATTAGCTCAATAGATAACGCTGTTATTTTTGATTTAGAAAAGAAAATAAAACTAGAGGATTTAAGTGCTTATTCTTATGATGGCATAGTTGAAGGGTATTTTAATATAGATAAATACTCAACAGAAGCAAAAGAAAAGTTATTTAGATATAAAGAACTAGTAAATAAAATTGATAAAAATGAAGAAGAAGAAAGTGAAGAGTTTGAATTAAGGAATTATCTAAAGGGAATTCCAGAGACTCTTGCAAGCGAAATAGTGTATGAATTTAAAAATATAGAATTATCAAAACTTAAGAAAAGATAGACAGGGGGCAGAGGTTATGATTAGAGTAGAAAGAAAACCAGTGCCAAGTGATCTAGCAAAACTAGTAAAGGATACAAAGAATTATAGACATCAAGTTGTTGTAGAAAAAATAAAAGAAAACTTTAATAATAAGTGTTATTTATGTGAAATAAAAGAAAGTACATCAATTAATATAGAACATTTTATTCCACATAGGGGAGATGAAAATCTAAAGTATAAATGGAGCAATCTATATTTTGCTTGTTCTCATTGTAACGGGATAAAAGGTCATAGATATGATAATATATTAGACCCGTTAAATGAGGATATAGAAAGCTATATTAATTGTAGAATGGATGCTGTTCCAATGGCAAAGGTTATTATTGAAGGAACTTCTCAGGATGAAAAGGTAATTAATACAGTAAATTTGTTGGATGAGATATTTAATAAATGTAGTGAATTAGCTGGTGTTAGAACTGAAGAAAGTAGGAACCTAAGAAATAAGCTATTAAAAGAGTTAAGAAGCTTTCAAAATTCCTTGTTTATTTATTATGATGGAGATGAACTAGAAGAAGATAGAGAAAAAGCTAAAAAAGAAATAAGAAAGCATTTAAGAAGTAAGTCTCAATTTACTGCTTTTAAAAGATGTTTAATAAGAGAAAAAGATGTCATATATGAAGAGTTTAAGGACGAGTTTATATAAGGGACATGTTGAATTTTATAAGACTATATAAATTTTAATCTGAATATGGTTAGTACATATTGACAGTTAAAGAATAAATATGTAAAATATTATTAGAAACTAAATAAACATTTATAGCATATCGAGAGTTTAGTTAGTTACTATAACAAGGCATTAAGCCGTAAAGTATCCCCTATGTTTATATTAGCATAGGGGTATCTTTTTATATAAAGGGGGAGTGATTAATGAGATACAGATTAGGTCTGGATATCGGCATTACATCTGTGGGTTGGTCAATAATTAATTTGGATGAGAATAGAATAGAAGATCTAGGGGTTAGAATTTTTAATGCTGCTGAAAATCCTAAAGATGGAGCTTCATTAGCAGCACCAAGAAGGGAAGCAAGAGGAAGAAGACGATTAGTTAGAAGAAAAGCTTATAGAGTTAATAGAGTTAAGGAAATGCTTGTAGATGAAAAAATCTTATCAAAAGATGAACTAGATAATTTATTTACAAATATAAATGTAGCATCGGTATGGGATGTTAGAGTTGAAGCTTTAGATAGAAGTGTTACTAATGAGGAATGGTCAAAGGTATTAATAAATTTTTGCAAAAGAAGAGGATTTAAATCAAATAGAAAAAATGAAGTAAATGATAAAGAGGCTGGAGTAATAATTACTAGTATTAAGAGTAATGAAGATAACATGAGAGCGGCAGGTTCAAGGACTATAGGTGAATATATTTATAATAAAGCTAAAAACTGTGATGATAGATATAAACCTCTACGTAATAAATCTGGACAGTACAATATGTGTATATCTAGAGGCTTGATACGTGAGGAAATTCATACATTATTTGAAAAGCAGCGTTCATTTAATAATGATTTTGCATCAGATGCAATAGAAGATTTATATTTAGAAATATTTGATTCTCAAAGACCTTTCTCAAAATTTGAAGACTTGGAAAAGATGGTTGGATTTTGTACTTTTGAGAAAGGTAAGTATAGACGAGCTCCTAAAAATAGTATTTCAGCAGAGGAATTTGTTTTATATGATAATCTAAATAAATTATCAATTATAAAAGATGGATCTAAAAGAAAATTAACAAAAGAAGAAAGAAATGTTGTAGTCAACGAAGCATATGCAAAAAAAGAAATTAAATATTCTAGATTAAGAACATTACTAGAATTAGATGAAAAAGAATTTTTTTCTACACTTACATATAATTTAAAAGAATCATATTTAAAAACTGAAAACTGTAAATTTGTTTCTCTTAAAGGGTATCATGAGATAAGAAAGGCAATAGAACATGGTATTAGTAAGGATTATTGGAAAGATAACATTAAAGAGAATAGAAAAATGCTTAATGATATTGCTTATGTGTTAACTTTAGGAAAAACAGATGATGATATTAGAGTACAGCTTAGAAAACGAGAAATCCCAAAGGAAATAATAGATGTGGTTATAGATATATCTTTTAGTAAGTTTGGGAATTTATCTATTGAAGCTATTGAAAGAATTCTTCCTTTTATGAAGGATGGTTATCAGTATAGCGATTCTTGTGAAAAGGCAGGGTATGATTTTAAAGCTATTTATCAAGGAGAAAAATCTTATAAGTTACCAGTAATAAAAATAGATGAAATTGTTAATCCTGTGGTGAATAGAGCATTAGCACAAACAAGAAAAGTAATAAATGCTGTTATTGATGATTATGGCTCACCAGTAGGCATAAATGTAGAGCTTGCAAGAGAACTATCTAAAAATTTTAAAGATAGAAAATCTATAGAAAAAGAACAAAAAGAAAATAGAGATAATAAAGAAAAAATTAAGCAGGAGATATCATCTCTAATGGGTAAAGAGCCTACTGGAACGGAAATTTTGAAATATAGATTATGGGAGCAGCAAAAAAGTGAATGTGTTTATTCCCAGGTTGGCATTAGTATAAATGATTTGTTTGATACAGGTATATGTGAGATAGATCATATTATTCCCTTTAGTAGATCATTTGATGATAGTTTAAATAACAAGGTTCTTGTATTGGCTAGAGAAAATCAGAACAAAAAGAATAGAATTCCTTATGAATATATTGGGGATGATGAGGAAAGATGGCATAGATTTGAGGTTTGGGTAACTAATAGCAGACTACCATATAAAAAGAAACAAAACTTATTAAAGAAAAAGTTCTCAGAAGAAGAGCAAAGGGATTGGAAAGCTAGAAACTTACAAGATACCAAATATATTTGTAAGTATATAGCTAATTACATTAATAACAGATTGATTTTTGCAGAAAGTGAATCAAAGCAAAAAGTCATTACTGTAAATGGTAGAGCTACTTCTTATTTAAGGGCTAAATGGGGTCTTATAAAGGTTAGAGAAGAAGGGGACAAACATCATGCTTTAGATGCTACAGTTGTTGCTGTAACCACACAAGGAATGGTAAATGAAATAGCTAAATACAGCAAAGCTAATGAGTTAAAGTATGTTAGACAAGGGGATGATTTTGTTGATATAGAAACTGGTGAAATAGTAAAACTTGCAGACTATAAGTACTTATTAAAAGATAAACTTCCTAGACCGTGGGAATATTTTAGCGAAGAATTAAAACTTAGATTAAGTGATAGTCCGATAGAGGAATTGAAGAAATGGCTGATAGCGACTTATGATCAAGAATTTATAGCAAGAAAAGTAAAACCTATATTTGTATCAAGAGTTCCTTTTAGAAAAATTGGCGGAAAACTATTTAAAGAAACTGTATACTCTAAAAAAGCATTTAAAGATAACTATTTTGTTACTAAGAAAAGACTTGATGATTTAAAGATCAGCGATATAGAGAATATACATGATTATCACTGTGATAAAAAACTGTATGAAGCTATAGAAGTTAAGTTGAGAGAATTTGGTGGAGACGGTAAAAAAGCTTTTAAAGAAGAATTTAGAAAACCAACTAAAAGCGGTAATTTAGGTCCAGTAGTAAAAAGTATTAAAGTTAAAACTAAGGTTCCTTTTAAGGATGGCATTGAACTTAATGAAGGTATAGTTGCAAAAAATAGAATAGCACGTATTGATATCTATTCAAAAGAGGGTAAATATTTTGTAGTACCAGTATACGTCCATCAAATAGCAAGTGGAATAATTCCTAAGAAAGCTGTTGTGGCAGCGAAATCAGAAAAAGACTGGATTAATATAGATGAAAGCTATGAGTTTGAATTTTATTTACACAAAAATGATTTAATTGAAATCAAGTATGGCAATAAAAAAGGATACTTTGGTTATTTTGATTCTTTTGATGTTGGAACTGGAGCATTGACGATTGAAGAGCATGATTCCTCTAAACAATATAGGGGGGTTGGTGTAAAAGTTGGGGTTACTAAATTTAATAAATACGATGTTACTGTGTTGGGAAAATTCTATAAGGTAAAAAGAGGTTAGCTTATGAGTTTTAGAAGTATAATTATATCAAATCCAGCAAAGTTAAATGTTAAGAATAATAATTTAACAATTACAAATGAAGATAAGTTTGAAATACCTATAGAAGATATATCTATTTTAGTTATTGAAAGTAACAGTGTTACTGTAACTAACAGATTATTGAGTAAGTTAGCTGATAATAGTGTGGCTACGATAATCTGCGACGAAAAGCATTTACCTAATTCAGTGGTATTACCACTAAATTCTCATCATAGATCCTATAAGGTACTAAAACAACAATTAAATCAAACAGCAGCTTTTAGTAAAAGAATTTGGCAAAGTATTATTAAGCAAAAGCTTATAAATCAAGGGAAATCTTTAGAGATTTTGAATCAAAATGGATATGAATTTTTATATAAACTTTCAGATGCAGTGGAAAGTGGAGATAAAGGAAATAGAGAAGCTATAGGAGCAAAGCACTATTTTAAATGTTTATTTAGTGATGACTTTACAAGAGATGATGATAATGGTTATAATGCTGCTTTAAATTATGGATATACAATTATAAGAAGTGCAGTAGCAAGAACTTTAGTTATGTATGGATTTAATACAACTTTGGGAGTTAACCATTGCAATGAGTTAAACTCCTTTAACCTTGCAGATGATTTTATGGAACCATTTAGACCTATAGTTGATATGTGGGCATCACAGAATATGAGTTATGACTGCTTATTATCAAGAGAAGATAGAGTAGCATTAGTTGATTTGGTAAACTGTGAATGCATAATAAATGGTCAAAATCATTCTGTACTAAATGCAATTGATAAAATGGTTTCTTCCTATACAACAGCAATTGGTAAAAAAGATTACAGGTTATTAAAATTACCAACAATTAAACCTTTAGAATATCATTATTATGAATAGAAATTTTATGAGATTAGTTGTATTTTTTGATTTACCGGTTGTGGAAAGAGTAGATAGGAAAGCATATCAAAATTTTAGAAGATTTTTACTAAATGATGGCTATGTAATGATTCAATTCTCTGTATATTCAAGAATAGTAAATGGAACAGAAGGAGCGCTTAAACATTTAAAAAGATTAAAAGAGAATTTGCCTAGCAAAGGTTCGGTAAGATCTTTACAAATCACAGAAAAACAATATTCAGAAATGAAGTTTTTAGTAGGTTCACCAAAAAAGCAAGAAGAAAAGATAAATTCATCCCAATTAAATGTTTTTTAAAAGGCAAAAACCCCTTGAAACATAGATGTTTCAAGGGGTTTCCTAGCTCATATTATAGCATATCGAGAATTTAGTAGGAACTATAACCCCTTAACAAAAAGATTGACTAACAATAAAATTATAGCATATCGAGAATTTAGTAGGAACTATAACTCTTGCATCTTAGGTGTTATAGAAATTTTAATTATAGCATATCGAGAATTTAGTAGGAACTATAACCCTATCATATATATATACGAACCTCTAATAATTATAGCATATCGAGAATTTAGTAGGAACTATAACCACAGAACTACGAACAATATTAGAATCAATATTATAGCATATCGAGAATTTAGTAGGAACTATAACTCGTATATTCGTTAATGGTACTTATAGTCTATTATAGCATATCGAGAATTTAGTAGGAACTATAACTCCTTTAAGGCTCTTTATCTAATTATTTTAATTATAGCATATCGAGAATTTAGTAGGAACTATAACCCCATCTACTTATAATGCTTCTAACCCTTAATTATAGCATATCGAGAATTTAGTAGGAACTATAACTTCTTATGTATTACATTAGCTTTTTCTGATATTATAGCATATCGAGAATTTAGTAGGAACTATAACTATAGAAGTAATTATTCTTTCCTGTATATTATTATAGCATATCGAGAATTTAGTAGGAACTATAACTGGAACCATATCGCATTTAATATGATATTTATTATAGCATATCGAGAATTTAGTAGGAACTATAACAGATGTATTTATAGATTCAGCAGACCAGGATTATAGCATATCGAGAATTTAGTAGGAACTATAACGCCCATACCTAAACTACTATTCTTTTCACCATTATAGCATATCGAGAATTTAGTAGGAACTATAACTATTAACGGAGCTATTACTGGACTTAATAAATTATAGCATATCGAGAATTTAGTAGGAACTATAACGTTTCTTCTTTAGTTAATTTTTGTTCCAGGATTATAGCATATCGAGAATTTAGTAGGAACTATAACTTATGCTGCTATACAAAGTGAACGTGGTCAATTATAGCATATCGAGAATTTAGTAGGAACTATAACACTTTTAACACTAAGTGCATCACTCTATTTATTATAGCATATCGAGAATTTAGTAGGAACTATAACTGCGATGTAGGCTTTAGCCGTCGCAAGAGCATTATAGCATATCGAGAATTTAGTAGGAACTATAACTTCAAATAATGTAACTATGTCTTTGTTTCCATTATAGCATATCGAGAATTTAGTAGGAACTATAACAGGATCTGCGACACAACCATCTGTAAAATATTATAGCATATCGAGAATTTAGTAGGAACTATAACAGTTTTATGTACGCTATTTCTAACACTTTTATTATAGCATATCGAGAATTTAGTAGGAACTATAACGTAGCTTTTGTAGCATAGAGATTTTCTATAATTATAGCATATCGAGAATTTAGTAGGAACTATAACCTCACCGATAAAATTAAGTCATTATTGAAGATTATAGCATATCGAGAATTTAGTAGGAACTATAACTTTTTCTGCGATATTAACATAACCTTTTATATTATAGCATATCGAGAATTTAGTAGGAACTATAACAACAAAATATGGAATATAAAAAGGATAGATATTATAGCATATCGAGAATTTAGTAGGAACTATAACTCTAGTTTTCATATTTATTACCTCCAACAAATTATAGCATATCGAGAATTTAGTAGGAACTATAACAGTTCTACAGGAACTATAGCTGAATCTATAATTATAGCATATCGAGAATTTAGTAGGAACTATAACATAGCTGCAATAATAACCTTTCTTGTAGTAATTATAGCATATCGAGAATTTAGTAGGAACTATAACTGCTAATGTTGATCAGACTATGTTTGGTGATTATAGCATATCGAGAATTTAGTAGGAACTATAACTACTATATCTTTATCTGACGCTTTGACGTAATTATAGCATATCGAGAATTTAGTAGGAACTATAA
>NZ_DCLI01000053.1:36552-43957 GCF_002320975.1 Clostridium sp. UBA1652 | reverse complement strand
TTGAGCAAGGAATGAATTCTAAATATCAGAAGGAGGTGAAGGAGAGTGGCATCAGTAGTTAATTCATTTTCAATCTCAGGTATAGATGGATATATAGTAACTATAGAAGCGGATACCATTTATGGAAAACCATCTTTTTCAATAATTGGACTTGGTGATATAGCTATAAAAGAAGCTGCACAAAGGATAGAATCAGCAATAAATAGCTCTAAATACGAATTCCCTAAAATGAGAATATTAATTAATCTAGCACCTGGAGACATAAAAAAGAGTGGTACACATTTTGATTTAGCTATGGCTGTAGCATTATTGATACAAACAAAACAAACTGTGATTGAAGAAATTAAATCCTTTGGATTAATAGGAGAATTATCATTAAATGGAGAGTTAAGACCATGTGCAGGTATACTACCTATGGTCATAGAGGCTAGAGAAAAAGGTATTAAGAATATAATAGTACCAAAAGAAAATATAAAAGAGGCTTCTTTAGTCAATGATATAAACATATTTGGATTTGGTACACTTAGAGAGGTAATAGATTTCTTAGAAGGTGTCTCTACATATGCTGATGAAGAGATGATAGAAAATCATTTTATTAGAAGAGAGTATTTACTTGATTTTGAGGATGTTCAAAGTCAAGATATGACAATAAATTATATAATTATGGCAGCAGCTGGTGGGCATAATCTGTTAATGAGTGGATCACCAGGGTGTGGAAAATCAATGATAGCTAAGAGGATTCCAACAATACTCCCATCTATGAGTGAAGAGGAGGCATTAGAGGTTACGAAAATTTATAGCGTAGCAGGTCTTTTAAAGAATAAAGGAAGTTTAATCACTGAAAGACCTTTTAGAGCCCCTCACCATAATGCATCTACTAACTCATTAGTAGGGGGAGGTAATAATGCTATGCCAGGTGAAATATCTTTAGCTCATAATGGAGTACTATTTCTAGATGAAATAGCTGAATTTAACAGAAAAACACTAGATTCTTTAAGGCAACCTTTAGAAGATGGAGCGGTTACTATTTCCAGAGTTAAAAACACGAATGTTTATCCTGCAAATTTTATGCTGGTAGCTGCTATGAATCCTTGCTCATGTGGCTATTATGGAAACCCTAAATGCCATTGTTCAGATTATGAAGTCATAAAATATAGACAAAGGTTGTCAGGACCAATAATGGATAGAATTGACATACAAAACTATGTAACACAAGTGGATATAATGAATTTATCAAACCATACAAAAGGTACAAAATCTGAAGTTTTAAGAAAAAAAGTTGAGGAAGCTAGAGAAATTCAAAGATTAAGATTTGAGAAATATAGTGGTATTAATTGCAATGCTCAGATGACTCCAGACATGATATCAAAATATTGCAGTATAGATGAGCAATCTAAGAGATTATTTAAGTTAGCCTTTGATAGGTTTAACTATAGTGCAAGAAGTTTTCATAAATTCTTAAAAATAGCAAGGACAATAGCTGATTTAGAGAAAGAAGAAAAAATTAATTATACCCATGTATCTAAGTCATTAATGTGTAGAGAAATAGATAAAGAAGATACAAATATGGAGGTAGTTTAATGAATCTGTATTGGATTTGGTTAAATGAGTTAGATGGGATAGGACCTGTACTTTCTAAAAGATTACTAAAAGCTTTTGGGAGTCCTGAGAATATTTATAGATCAAGTATTAAAGAACTACAAGGTATAGAGGGAATAGGTAAAAACATAGCAGAAAAAATTTATAACAATAAAGCTACTGATAAAGCTAAGAAAATTCTAGAAAAGTGCTATAAGGGAAATATAAATATATTAACATTAAATGATAATTTTTATGAAGACTGCTTTAAATATAAATACAGTCCAATCCTTTATTATTATAAAGGAAAGTTAAATAAGAATGATAAGTTAATTTCAATTATCGGAACAAGAAGTTGTAGTAAATATGGAAAAGATATAACAAGAGATATAGTAAAACATCTGATTCAAGATAAATCTACGATAATAAGTGGATTATCAAAAGGTATTGAGGCGATAGCTCATACTGAAACAGTTAAAAATGGAGGCAAGGCTATGGTATTTTTACCTTGTGGAATTGATTGCATATACCCAAAAGAGCACGAGAAACTAATACAAGCTATACTTAATATTGGTGTAGCAATCTCACAATATTCACCAGGAGAAAAAGTTAAAAAGAATCATTTAATACAAAAAAATAGAAGAATGATGGAATGGTCTGATGAAGTTATTATAACTGAAGCACCAATTAATAGTTCTTCCTTATTTACTGTGGAATATGCTAAGGAAATTAATAAAATCGTACATGCAGTTCCTCATAATTTATATTCTAAAGAAGGAGCGGGAACCAATAAATTAATCCATGAAGGAAAAGCAAGTATGTTTTTCTTTAAAGAAAGGTCACGTAAAGAAGAAATAGAAACTGAAGATAGAATAAATTTTAGTTCAATACAACAAAAAATATTAGAGTTTTTAAAATTAAAAGAATACTACATAGAAGAATTAAAACAAAAGTTAGATTTAGATGAATCAGTTTTATTAACTGAGTTATTTTCTTTAGAAATGTCAGGAAGAGTAAAAATAAAAGGTGGGCTAGTAACCATATAAGCTTTCATAGAAGTAATTAGTGAATACATATAAAGTTTTTTAATTACAAGTTGTTCTCTAAATAAAGAATAGATGTACTTTAACTTGATAGTACATCTATTTTTTTAGGTGGGCCATATACAAAAGTTAAATTTTAATTAATTATTTACCCCAAATATCATATTTTAATATACTATCAGACAACTGAAGTTTCTGAAGTCCTTCTTCTATTACATCACTTATAGAATCTTTTGAGACTTCTTCATAAGTTTCTGTATTATAAACCTTGTCCTCATCTTTATCATAGAAGTAATTAGAGTATATAATACTTCCATTTCTAAATACTACAGGCACTAATTCCTCTATTAATGTATTAGCCCCTAGCATATAATTGTTTTCTATTCCCAGTAAATCAAGTATCATAGGTAAGATATTTATCTGACCAATTGCATTTTCATATACTCCTTGAACTAAGTTGTGAGGGGTATTTATGATAAGAGGTATTTTATTATAAATGTTATTAATAGTTACATTATTTACTTTTACATTCATAAATTTCCCTAATATATCATTTTGATCATCTCTAAGTCCTCTATGATCACCATATATAACTATGGTGCTAGTATCAAATAAGCCTTCCTTTTTTAAATCATCTATAAAGTTCCCAATAGCTTTATCTGTATAGTGTATAGCTTCTATGTAATCTGCTAGTTGAGTACCTGTAAATTCTCCTACGTCAAATTCATTAAATCCACTAAACATATCAAAGGGGTGGTGAGAACTTAATGTTACAATAAAGCTGAAAAAAGGTTCTTGAAGTTCTTTTAATGTCTCTAAGCTTTGAGCTAAGAATTCATTATCTTCAATTCCCCAGCCTATAGTATTTCCATTATAGTCTTCACTACTATAAAACTTATCATACCCAAAGGACTGATAGGCAGAGTGTCTATTCCAGAAGTTTTTATCATATCCATGCATAGCTACAACATTTGGATACCCATTTTCTTTTAGAAGTTTAGGTAACGCATTATAGGTATTAAAAGTATCAGTAAAATAAGCAGCTCCTACTGGAGCAGGATATAGGGAATTATTTAGCATAAATTCTGCATCGACAGTGTTTCCTCCAGTTGTTTGTCCATACATTCTATTAAAATACATGCTTTCATTAATCAATTTATTAAGGTTAGGGGTTATTTCTTTACCATTTATCTCTCTATTTATAACGAAGTCTTGAAGAGCTTCAACTTGGATAACAATAAGATTGCTATCTTTTGCTATACCATAATTGTCACTCTTAACTTGGTTAGGTACATCATCTAAGATTTCTTGAGCTTCTTCCTCAGAAATAGCTAGTTTAGAAAACTCATCAGTTAAATATTCTTTTAAATCATTATAGTGATAATATAATACACCCATTTCTCTAGCTACATACTTACTATCCCACTTATGAGTAAGTATATCCTTACTAGCAACCATTTTTTTATTAACAGCGAAGATTCCTGTAATTAAAACAGCTAAAGCTAGAGGAATAACTGTATAAATGTTTGATCTATTAGAACCCTTTTTATTTCTGAAGAGATATCCACATAAGATTATTAAGCCTATTATATCTAAAAATACTATTAAGTCTGTATAGTTTAACAAGCTTGTTATACTGCTATTAATCTCATTTATATATTTTGCTTGTGGTATCATATAAAATGATAAAAATTCTCCATAATATCTCATGTATAAAATATCACCAATAAAGACTAGAGAAAAAACTAGATTTATAATAGTCAAAACTAAAACCTGATTTTTAAATTTTAAAAACAGAGTCCATATTAAGATAAGTGAAGCTACGACGCATAAATATATATAAAACTTATTTCCCTTATCAGGAAATGCCTGCTCAAATAATTATTTTCACATAATCGCGAAGCACATAATGTTTAAGGATGCTGTAGTTTAGTATATAATATAAGTATTAAGATTTAATTGCGCATAAATATATTTAGCAGGCAATATAAAAAAGTTTAAAGAGTGGTGATTACTATGAAGTCTATCGAAACAAGTGAGTTTAAATTTAAAATAGATTGTTTTTTAGAAAAAGCAAAAGAATACTGTAATATAAAATTTGGTTATGTATTTGGCTCTTATTCAAGAGTACTTTGACTTTAAGTATTTCAGTGATTATTATGATGAGTGTATGTTAAACCATTTAAGAAAAAGTAAAGAAAGTCGTTTATGATATAATAATAAATAATTTAAAGGATATAGAAGATTTCATAGAAGTAATTAGTGAATATATATAAGAGAGAAGAACCCTTAAAGTAGATGTGCTGTCAAATGACAGCACGTTTTACTTAAAATATCTTATACTATTTGATTAAGTTTATATATAAATCTAAAGTATTATCAAGTTCTCCATTTGCTCTTTTATCAAAAAAGGCTCTGGTGGCATATGCTTTGCCCCAGCAATCATAACTTGTTGATCCCTATAGGTACCTGCATATATGTCATCAATACCTTTAAGTATAAGTCTGTGAATATTTTTAATCTGCCATTCAGTTAAAGGTTCATTATTTTTAACAATCTCTTCTACAAATAAAATAGCATCTCTATGGTTTATTACTTCTAAATGTTCTCTTAAGGTTTTTCCGCCAACAGTAATTCCTTCTAATACAACTTTCGTCTCCATTAAAGTTAGTGTATTTCCTTCAATAGCATTAGAATTATAAGTCCATTCTAATAGTAAATGCTCTCTTATACTTTTTACAGTATGCTCTGGTAACGGCCTTCTAGTATCTAATAATTGTTTTTTTTCATTAATATCTTTAAACATAGAAAGCTCCTTTTAAAAATCTCATAATATATCGAGTCTAGAAAATACTTATAAAATTATTAATTCTCCAAGAAAGTGAGAATACATATATATTATATAATATTGACTAGAAATTTACCAAAAGAATTAGCAAATATATTGACAACCTCCCTAGAACAAGTTCTCGCTATATAAAGTAAAATTTAAACATTGTTTATTGAAAATTGTGGCTATTTTGCTTATATTTATATTTAAGTTTGAATTAACTTTACACAAATACTCATATTTAGACATATTATATTACTAAATTTAAGAATAGGAGGTAATATAAATGACTGAGAGTATATTAACACGTCTATCCTTAGAGATAGAGTATAAAGCCGGTCTAGATAAAGAAGGTAAAGATGTATTTAGAAAGTTTAGTATATCAAATATAAAAGAAGAAGCTTCTGATGATTCCATTGGGAAATTAGGCAATGCTATAGGAAGTTTATTGGATACACAAATATATAGAGTTTCTAAAGCAACTAAACATGAAATAATAACTTTTTAATAGATATATAATCCATGATTAAAGGCATGCTGTCATTTTGATAGTATGCCTTTTTCTCATTTTCCAGTATTTGCTACACACATATATATAATTCGACATAGTATAGTAGTAAATTTAACAATAAAGGAGGCGATCTTATGGATTACTCTCAGCTTGAAGAGCTTGTTGAGCTATCTAAAAAAGGAGATAAAAAAGCAAGAGAAAAATTAGTTGAAAAAACTCTAAATAAAATCGGAAGTATAATTAAGAAATATAATATTTATCCTTATACTAATGATGATTTGATAAATGAGGCTTATAAGGTAATCTTTGAAAATATAGATTATTATGATCATGGTATGGGTAACTTCCTCCCCTTTATGGAATTATGTATAAATAGACATTTCTTCAATCTACTAAGAAAATCTGTAAATGGAAAGTTAAAAGATGGAGTTAAAACCTTAATAATAGATGAAAAATTTGAAAATATTCTTTTCTATAAAATGAAATGTTTCGACGGAAAAATTATTAAAGATGATAGAATTGATTTTTTAAGCCTAGCTTTTAGAACAATTTTAACTAAGGAAGAACAGGAAATATTATACTATAAGTATTTTCTGAAAAAAACATTAAAAGAGTATGCTGAAAATAATGGATTATCTTATAGTACAATAAAAAGAAGCAAAAAGAGAGCTTTAACTAAATTAAAAAAATTTATTGAGAAAGAATTAAACCTATAGGTTTTTAAAATAGGACTCAGCTATAAGCAAATGTTTATAGCTGAGTTTTTTTAGTTTATAGTTTAAAGGTCTACTTGGATGTCATAAAGAGTTGATCTTTTTTCATTAAGCTTAGCAGAATGAAAAGCTACTAAATCATCGCCTTTTTTTGTAAGCAGGATATTTTCTCTTAAGATTACAACAACTGCTTCAGATATCTCTTCATTTGTTAAATCATTTCTAACATCGGCAATAGTCAAATTAACTTTCTCACCATTTCTGGTTAGAAAAGTTATAACTAAACTGTACTCCATTTCCTCACCCCCAATCTTTAATTATTTTTGTTTGAGTTATTAAGAACCTGAAATATCAGAAGTTAGTACTTTTGAATAGCCTCCTATTTCAGGAGCTAGTAGAGTCGAAAGTGCTTCAGCAAGAGCATAAATACTTTCCTTGGAAGCTGTAACTTTCACATTGTTTATAGTCTTTTTCTTATATTTTTGAGCTCCAGATTCAGTTACACCATTCTTAAGCTTTATTATTAAAGAAAGAGAAAGAGGAGTTTCAGTTACTACCATAGGAAATCACCTCCTTTACTTTTTATTTTGTACAATATATAAATTACCGCGAAAATGAAAAGGGCTCATATTTATAAAAATTATTTTTAAATAAACATAGATTTTTTTTGAAAGAAATATTGACAATAAATCGTAGAAAAATTAAAATGCCCTATTGAAGAATTGAAGAA
>NZ_DCLI01000053.1:0-36373 GCF_002320975.1 Clostridium sp. UBA1652 | reverse complement strand
GAATTGAAGAATTGAAGAATTCTTTTAATGTTAGGACAGTATAATAAAGTAATGCGATAGAAAAGGGGATAAAGTATGGGGAAGAGTAGAGGTAAGGAAGAATTATTAAAGGAAGAAGAGGAAGAGAAACTGGAATCTGTTGTTGGTTTTGAAGAAGATAAGGATGCAAAATTTTCAAAAAATTACAATGTGGCAGATTTAGTAAGAGAGAAGTTAGGGGATTCAGCAGTAGTAGATAATATAAGTGATGGAGAACCTAAAAGTGAAGATATAGAAAAAACAGGCAAAAAAAGTGAGGTTAAGAGTAATTTTGCACATGAAGTAATTCCTGAAATGAATAATAGTAAGCTTAAAAAGAATTTTTGGGTTAGTGCGAATACTATCAGAATGATAAATGAACTTAGAGCTGTTCATCCTAATGCTAACGTAAAGTTTGGAATAATAGTTGAAAGTGCTGTTGAGCATTATTATAAGTATATAAAAGAAGAAGGGGGACGGCAGGAGTAATATCTAAAGTTATTTGACGTAAAATTTTACCATAAAGATGATTATTTCCCTATGTTCATATAAAGTTTACAATTAAAGGGTTCGATAAATAAGAGACAGTTTATTTATCGAAGGGGGAATGTAAATGAAAAAACTAAAAAACATAGCCATTATGCTTTTGTTTGCACTAATGGCTAATTTTATTCCAATGACCGTTGCAAATGCTGCAATGAGTAAGTTTGGGATAAATTATGAAGGGATTATTGAAAATTCTGATGGAAGTAGGAGGGTGTTTGTTAATTTTAATTCTGAAATGATAGAAAATGTGAAAAGCGTTAAGTTATTTACTAAGGTTAGTAAATTTGATAATCCTCAATCTATAGTTGATGGAACAACTTTTACTTTAGCTACTAGGGAAAGTAATAATTTCATAACTAATTTAAATGAAGGAGATATTAAATCATTTGGGAATTACGAGGTGGATAAGATCGAAGTAATACTAAAAGATGGTGTTAAGAAAGTATCCTTTAATTCTAAATACTATACTTCATTAGGAGAAAATGATAAGGAAAATGGAGAGTTAGTTTATTATAACACTTTATCTTATGAGTATGAGCCTTTAAGAATTGAAAACTGTGTCTTTGAGAAAAACACCGTAAAGTTAGGTGAAGCTCAAAATGTAAATTTTGAGGTTAAAAGTTCTAGACAAAGTGTTGAGCCATCAAAGATTTATGTTACATTTAAAAATATAGATGGTGAGAATGGAAGAACTCAGGTTGTAGAAGCTAAAAAGAAAGAGGGAACAGGTTATACTGCTAGTTTAACTTTAACTAATAGCTTGGATACTGGATATTGGAATATATCTGATATTGAGTTTATAGATAATTATGGAAGAACATACGATACTTCAGCATACGCTGGAACCTATAAAGTTGTGTCTGAGAATACTGATATTGATGCACCAATTCTAGAAGATATAAGTTTAAATAGCGATAAATATGATTTTTTAGAAAATAATGATGTGCTTTTTACACTTAAGGTTTCTGATGATGTATCTGGAGTAAATCGCGTATATATTGAATTATATAATGAAGAAAATTCAATAACTAAGAGTTTTTATGCTGATCCAGTATCAAGTGAGGAAAATATATTTAAGGCTAAAATTGATGGATTCGAGAAAAATGGTATATATGAGGTGAAATATATAGACTTAAGAGATAACGCAGGAAACAATGTAAGATACATTTCATCAAAATACTCAGATTTTCCGTGGTCAGATCAAATTATAAAAGACTTTTCTGATTTTGACATAGAAGTAGTTAATTGTGTGGAACCAGAACAAGCAAATATAGAATTATTTGATGTAAAAAATAATTCAAAAAATATTACTAATGGCACAGAGCTTGATTATTCTATTAAGATTAAATCTAATAAAAGAGTTGATGGTGTAAATATATACTTAGAAGGACCAAATGGAGAAGACAGATATATATATGGTTATGTTGATCAATATGATGAAAATGGAAATATAATAGAAGATGTTGATGGAATATATGAACTTAGATTTAATATAGAAAGAGAAGCGTATAAGTACTTTGCTTCAGGTGAATATATTACTAAAAAGGTATCTGTAAGCTATTATTCTAATGAGAATACCATAGATTATATAGATTTTTATGATGAAAGAAGTGAATGGATACCTGAGGAGGCTCAAAGTTATGACTTTAGTCAATTAGACTTTACTTGTGATAATCCTAATGAAGATGTTAAGACGCCTGAACTATTAGATATATCTTTAGATAAAGGAGTGGTAACTCCAGGAGAGACAGTAGAAGTTACAGTTAAAGCCAAAGATGATAAATCAGGATTTATTAGTGAAGGTTGGACAAGATTTCCAAGTGTATACTATAACTTTAATTATAATTCTGTTAGCGTATTTTTTTATGAATATAATGAAGAGGAAAATACATTTAAAGGTACAATAGAAATACCAAGCTACATATCTACTGGAGTATATACAGTAAGTGGTGTTTATCTATATGATATGGCTGATAATTCTAAAGACTATTACTGGAGCAATGATGAAAGCAAGTCTTTATTATCTAAAGGAACTATATTAGTTAAAAAAGATGTAAATGAAAAACTTCCTCCAGTTATTTCAACTGACATAGAGGAGGGTAAAACATATAAGGCTCCATTTACTCCTATTGTTTCATCTGATCATGGAACTATTAAGATGTTATTAAATGATAAGGAATATAACGGCGAGCCTATTAATAAATTAGGTGACTATCATTTATATATTACTGCAACAGGAGTAGATGGTTCTATATCTACTCAAAAGGTGAGTTTTAAGGTTATAACAGAAATCAATGATGAAACTAAACCAGAGGAAATAATTGATCAGATTATAGAATCTGAAGAAAAGGTAGTTTCTATAGAGGTTAAAAATGAGTCTCTTGAAGTTGATAAATCGATTTTTGAGGCTATAAAAGGACTTGATAAAACAGTTTCTTTCACTCAAGAAGATGGTACTGTATGGTCATTTAATGGAGCTGATATTAAGGATGAAAACCTAGAGGGAATAGGAAATATAAAAATTTCCGTAAAGAATGTAGCAGAAGAAGAAAACCAAGAACCTATTAATAACATTGATGCTAAAGCTAAGGTTATTCACTTTGATTACCACGGGGTGTTACCAGGAAAAGCTTCAGTTAAGGTTAAGGTAGATAATCCCCAAGATGTAATGGGAAAAGATTTAACTTTCTATTATTTCAATCCAGAAACACAAAAACCAGAAAAAATCCAAGGTCCTTTGTCTGTAGATAATGATGGATTTGTAACTGTTGAGATTGAGCACTGTAGTGATTATTTCTTATCCGAGTATGATAATTTAGCTGATACTCCTGAACCTATAAATTTAACTGTGAATAAATCAGAAGTTAATTTAGTAGAGGGAAGCAGTGAGAAGCTAGTTGTTACAGTAACTCCAGTAGGTACAGAAGTTCAATATTCTTCAAGTAATGAAGGTGTTGCAAAGGTATATAGTACTGGTGTTATAGAAGCAGTAGCTAAAGGGGAAGCTGTAATAAACGTAAAAGCTGGGGATGTAACTAAAACGGTTAAGGTTGTAGTTAAGGCAAAAGAAGTTGACGAAGAAAAACCGACAGAACCAGAGAATCCTGTAGAGGAACCAGGAACTGAAACACCTGTAGAGGAGCCGCAAACTCCAGAAGAACCAAGTCAAGAAGTTCCAAGCGAAACAGATAATTCTTCTAATGAAGATAAAGCTAATCTTCCTCAAACTGGAGGAATGGTTTCTATGAATAATGCTTTGATTATTTCAATTGCTATTATTGCTTTAGGAGTTGTGCTGTTAAAGAAAAGGAAAATATATAATAAATAAAGTTTTAAGAGCTATCTTTTAATACAAGGTAGCTCTTTTTTTGATATAATTATGGCATAAAAAATAAAATATGTATTTTTATGTAAGAGGAGGGGTTGTTGTGGAGTATTTTAATTTAACACATCCACAGAGAGGTATATGGGAAACTGAAATGGTCGTTAAGAAAACTCCTATTGGGTGTATAGGAGGAACAATATTTTTTCAGGAGGAGGTTGATGTAAAGGTTTTGGAAAAAGCTATTAATAAACTAATAGAGGTTAATGATTCTATTAGGATTCATATTAAAATGAGGGATTTTAATCCTGTGCAGTATGTTTCTAGTTATAGCTTTAGGAATTTTAAGATGGTTGATTTTTATGGTAAATCTAAAGAAGAGCAGGAAAAATGGGTTAATAAGAATATGAGGACTCCTTTTAATTTATATGAAGAAGATTTATTTGATGTTGTTATTTTAAGAGATTTTGATGGGGAGATTGGGTTTTATCTTAAAATTCATCATATTATAGCTGATGCATGGACTATGGCTTTAATTGCTTCTCAAGTTATGGAGTATTATAAAACCTTAATGGAGGGAGGGGAGTTAAGTTCTGAGTTTAAGCCTTCTTATATAGAGTATGTAATTAGTGAAAATAATTATCTAACCTCAGATAAATATGAAAAGGACAAGGAGTATTGGGATGAAAAGTTTCAATATAAGCCTACCTTTTCCTCAATGAAGACAAGGGATAAGGCTTTTTATAGTACTTTGGCTAGTAGAAAAACTTTCATCATTAATGAAGAAAATTTAGATAAGATAAAGAATTTTTGTAGAGAAAATCTGCTTTCTCCTGGGGTTTTATTTGAAGCTGCTATAGGGATATATATTGAAAGATTTTTTGATATTAAGGATGTAACTTTAGGAGTTCCTGTTTTAAATAGAAGAGATAAAAGAGAGAAAGCAACAAGTGGAATGTTTGTAAGTACTGTTCCTATGAGAATAGAAATAGATAAAAACAATACTTTTTTGGAGATATGTAAGATTATAGGAAAAGAACACAGGCAGGTATTTCGTCATCAAAGATATCCTTATAGTGTTTTGTTGTCTGAGATAAGAAAAAAACATAAGATTAGGCATAATCTTTATGATGTTAGTGTGTCTTATCAAAATGCTAAGATTATTAAGTGTGATGAAGGGGATAATTTTAAGACTAAGTGGTATTTTAATGGGCATTTGTTGGAGTCTATTTGTTTACATATAGATGATAGGGATGACTTAGGTGTTTTGGTTTTGAATTTTGATTATTTAGTGGAGTTATTTACAGAAGAAGAAATTGGGGATTTATATAATACTTTAATGCTTTTTATAAATCAAGGAATTGAGAATGTGAGCTTAAAGCTTTATGAAATGGAGTTAGTTAATGATAAGGAAAGGTATAACTTACTATACGGGTTTAATAATACTTTAACTTATTACCCAAGGAATAAATGTATACATGAGCTTTTTGAAGAGCAGGTAGAAAAAACTCCTGATAATATTGCACTTGAATATGAGGGGGAATTTTTAACTTACAAAGAATTAAATAATAGAAGTAATGACCTTGCTTTAATTCTTAGGAGTAAGGGCGTGGGCCCTAATGTAATAGTGGGGTTATTGTTAGTGAGGTCATTTGAAACAATTATAGGAATATTAGGAGTTTTAAAAGCAGGCGGGGCTTATCTTCCAATAGATCCAGATTATCCAGAGGAGAGAATAAAATATATGATAGAGGATAGTGGAACTAAAATGGTGTTATCTTCTGCTAAGTTTAAGGATAAGCTTTTAAATGTTCAGTGTATATGTATGGATTCTCTTAATAAATGTGAAGATGAGGTTCCTAATTTAGATATAAGTTATGATTCAAAAAGTCTTGTTTATTTAATCTATACATCTGGTTCTACAGGCAAACCTAAGGGAGCTATGATAACTCATAGTGGAGTTGTTAATTATATCTTGTGGGCAAAAAAGGTTTATTGTGATGATAAAGCTGTTAACTTTCCTTTATTTACTCCATATTCTTTTGATTTAACAGTTACCTCAATTTTTACACCAATTATATCAGGGGCAGCCATAATAATATATAGAAATGAAAATATAAAGAGAACTCTAGATAAAATTATTGAGGAGGACAAGGTGGGAGTTATGAAGCTTACTCCAACTCATTTAAACCTTCTTAAAAATGTGCACACTAATAAGGTTAATAAACTTATTGTAGGCGGGGAAGATTTAAAGACTGAGATAGCTAAAAAAGTATATAAAGAATTTAAAGGAAATATTGAAATGTATAATGAATATGGCCCTACGGAAACTGTGGTTGGGTGTATGATTTATAAATATGATTATTTTAGAGATAATAAGGAATCTGTTCCAATAGGGGTTCCTAGTGATAATGTTATGATTTATATTTTGGATAAATATATGAAGCCTGTACCAGTAGGTAAAAAGGGAGAGATGTATGTATCTGGAGCTGGCGTTGGAGCTGGTTATATAAATAATGAGAAAATAACTAAAGAAAGATTTATTGAAAATCCTTTTGTTTTAGGTGAGAGAATGTATAGAACAGGGGATTTAGGAAGGTGGACAAAGAGTGGAGATATAGAATATTTGGGAAGAATAGATAACCAAATAAAAATAAGGGGATTTAGAGTTGAGGCTGGAGAAATAGAGAAAAAGATTGAGGGATATGAGGGAATAAGTCAAGCTATAGTTAATGTTTATAAAGATAAGAGTGGGAACAAGCATTTATGTGCTTATTATGTTTCTAAAGAAGATATAGAAACACAAAAGGTTAAAAGCTTTCTTAAGGAAACTTTAGCTGAATATATGGTTCCAACATACTTTGTAAGGGTAGAGGCTTTTTCTATAACTCCTAATGGTAAAGTTGATAGAAATAATCTTCCAGAGCCAGAACTTGATAATATACGAACTAAAGCCTTTGTAGCTCCAAGAAATGATTTAGAGAAAAAAATAGCTGAGATTTTTTATGATTTGTTTGATACTAAAAAAATAGGTATTGATGATAATCTCTTTGATGATCTTGGTGGAGATTCGTTAATAGCTATTCAACTACAGATTTTAGCTGAAAAGCAAGATATAAAGGTTGAGATAGAAGAAATCTATAAATACCCAACTATAAGACAACTTGCCTCTGGGTTAAAAGAGGGGAAGAGTGAAGTTAATGAGTATAATGACTTAGATTATTTAGATATTTCTAATAGATTTAGGGAGTTTAACAATAAAAAAGAGATGAAAAATGTCTTATTAACTGGGGCAAGTGGATTTTTGGGAACACATATATTATTTAAACTTTTAAGTAGTTATAAAGATGTTAAGGTAACCTGTTTAGTAAGAGATGAAAAGAGGTTTTATAGTTCCCTAGAATATTACTTTGATAAATCAGATGTAGTTAATATGAAAAGGAGAATAAGCTGTGTAATAGGTGACATAAGAGAGGATAATTTAGGACTAGAAATTGATATATATAATAAGGAAAGAAATGAAATAGATACAGTTATTCATACAGCTGCCAATATTAAGCATTTTGGGGTTTTTGAAGATTTTTATAAAACCAATGTTAAAGGAACAGAAGAAGTAATAAAATTCTGCTTAAAGTCAGGAGCTAGGATGTATCACATATCTACTATGAGCGTTTCAGGACAAGGGATTATAAAACAAAGTCAAAAGATGCCAGAGTTTAGTGAAAACAATCTTTATATAGGTCAAGCTTATAAGGACAATGTATATGTTCACACTAAATATTTAGCTGAAAAAGCTGTTATTGATTCAATGGAGAAGGGCTTAGATGTTTGTATTTTAAGAGTTGGTAACTTAATGTGGAGAGAAGGGGATGGGAGATTTCAGAAAAATCCTAAGGACAATGGATTTATAAATAGAACCCTTGCAATCCATAAGCTAGGAGTTACCTGTGAAGAACTCCAAAATTCCATAATTGATCTTACTCCTGTTGATAAATGTGCAGAAGCAGTGATTAAAATAGCTAAATTTACTGAAAGCTGTGGAGTATTTCACTTAATAAACCATAATGAAATAAGTTATATAAAATTATTTGATATGCTTAATAAGAAATTAAACACAATATCAACGTTAGATTTCTACAATATTGTTAATGATAATAAAGAAGAGGACAAGGTTGGAGTTTTATATCTATATTTAAATGGAATAAAGGAAAATATAAACACCTTAAGTGTAAATATAAAATCAAACTTCACTAAAGAGTTTCTTAAGGGAGTGGATTTTGAATGGAATTGTGTGGATGAAGAGTATATTAAGGGGGTTGGGGTGTTTTAGGGGAATATTTAGTGTAATATTATAGATAACCTTAGAATTAATTAAACTGTTTATTTATGGTGAATACTTTACATAAATATGGTAGAATATTTTAAATACTAGTTTATTAAGTTTATGCGGAGGCAGAAATGAGCAGTAAATTAATCTCTATTGTAGTTCCAATGTATTATGAAGAAAAAGTTGCAGACGAATGTTATAAAAGATTGAAAAAAGTAATGGATGATAATGAGATAAATTATGAATTCATATTTGTTAATGATGGAAGTAAGGATAGAACATTTGAGATTCTTAATAAGATAGCAGAGGAAGATAACAATACTAAAATAATAAGTTTTTCAAGAAATTTTGGACATCAAATTGCAGTTACTGCAGGAGTAGATAAAGCAAAGGGAGATGCTGTGGTTGTAATAGATGCTGACTTGCAAGATCCACCAGAACTTATTCCTAAAATGATTGATTTATGGAATGATGGTTATAAAGTTGTTTATGCTAAAAGAAAAAAGAGAAAGGGTGAATCTTTTTTTAAGCTATTAACAGCAGGAGTGTTTTATAGAATTTTAGATAAGATGACTGATATAGATATACCTTTAGATACTGGGGATTTTAGGCTAATGGATAGGGAGGTAGTTAATGTGCTTAAAACTATGAATGAGAGAAATAGATTTGTTCGCGGAATGGTTAGCTGGGTAGGGTTTAAACAGACACCTATTGAGTATGAAAGAGATGAGAGATTTGCAGGAGAGACTAAATATCCATTAAAGAAAATGATTAAGTTTGCTTCAGATGGTATAATATCTTTTTCAGCAAAACCTCTTAAAATTATGGGTTCTTTAGGAATATTTTGCGTTTCTATATCATTAATTATATTTTTATATGCTTTAATCAGAAAACTAGCAAATGATATTAATGTGGTATCTGGATGGGCATCAATAATGACTGCTGTAACATTTTTAGGGGGGGTTCAATTATTAAGTATCTCTGTTCTAGGTGAATACATAGGTAGAATATATGATGAAAGTAAAGGAAGACCCCTATATGTAATAGAGAAAGAAGTAAATGTGGAATAGAAGGTGGAAGTGTGATTGATATAGTGAATTTTATTAAAGGGAAGAAAGAATTCATAAAATTCGGTATTGTAGGAGTTTCAAACACATTAATAACCTTTGTTGTTTATAATATTCTATTAAAACTAGGAATTAATTATTTAGTAGCTAATATAATGGGATATATATGTGGTATGATAAACGGGTTTATTTGGAGTAAAAATTGGGTGTTTAAAGTTAATAATGAGTCTAGGATGTATTTTATAAAATTTGCTTTGGTTAATTTATTATCTTTAGCAGTTAGTACAGGGCTTCTTATGGTTTTGGTTAAACAGCTTAGTTTTAATACTACTATAGCTCAATTGATAACTACTTGTATAACTGTAGTTATCAATTACTTGTTAAATAAAATATACACCTTTAAAGTATAAATTTTTACACATTCAAAGTATAATTTTTTACACATTTAAGGTATAAACGTTGAGGGGGATTACTTAGTGATAACCCTCAACTTTTTTATATGTGAGAATAAAAATATTAAACCTTTTTCCTATTTCAATCGTATTATTAGTGAAGGGGGAAGTGAAATGAAGGATTCTTTTGTGCGCACAAATAATGAAGTTTTAGAAATATATGATAGACATGTAAATACTGTCTACAGAGTGTGTATTTTGTATATGAAAAATCAACATGATACCGAGGATATGGTACAAAATACTTTTATTAGACTTATGAGGGATAATACGAAGTTTGAAAGTTTCGAACATGAAAAAGCATGGCTTATTAGAACTTCTACGAACTTATGTAAAGATTTTTTCAAAAATTTTTGGAGAAAAACAGTTGATATAGATTATGCTAATGAGGTAGCACATAATGAGGAATTTTATATTGATGATACTATAAAGAAGGTTATGAAACTTCCCTCAAAATATAAAACAGCTTTATATATGTACTATTATGAAGGTTACTCTACTGTGGAGATTTCAAAGATTTTAGATAAAAATCTATCTACTATAAAAGGATATCTTCATAAAGGAAGAAAACTTCTTAAAGTTGAAATGGAGGGGGATTTAAGATGAAAGAAGATGAATTAAAAAAATCCTTTGAAAATTTAAAGCCTAGTTATGGAGCAAAACAAAGAATGTTAGAAAGTGTAATGAATAGCTCTAATGACAAAGCTCCATCTATATTTATATATGCAAAAAGATCAATTCCTCTATTGATTTTAGTTCTTGTGTTTAGTGGAACATTAATATTATATAATTTTAATAAAAGAAATTATATAAATGAGGAGCTTAGTACCGAGGATAATGCTATTGGGATGATAGACAATATTGCGAAAGTTACAAATCAATTTAAAATAGAGAATAAGACTTATAATATTTTATCAGAAAGCGAAAAAGCTGAGTTTGAATTTCCAAACACAATTAATGATAAAGATATTGGGGATAAACTTACGACTATTTCTACAAGTGTTGATGAAACTTTAATAGGAAAAGAGGTTTATAGATATCTTCCAGCTGGTTGTGATGGAATTGTTGCTGTAAAGGCAGATAATGAATATAAACTTTTCAAATTCTTTTGGTTTGATAATTATATAAATAATAAGGATGAAGATACAAAGGCTTATCTTGAGCTTTATGGTATAAATAAGGGTGAAGATATTTCAAAAATTCAATTTATAAGAAACGGAAACAGTGTAATAAATGAAATTACTGATAAATCTAGGATATTGGAGTTTTATAATTATTATTCTATAATCCCAGATTCAAGTGATAAATATTTTAATAAATTATTTAACTACAAAAAATCCAAAGAGCAAGTTGTAGCAGAAGTAAAAGATGCTCCATCTTCAATCCCTGGAAGTGCGGGTTTTGTGGGAGATGCTTTAGGTAATTCAGTAACTATTAGAATCTACAATCAAAAAGGTGTGTATTTTAGTTCAGAATACTATCCTAATATAAGTTTTATTTCGAGACATGAGGTTAATGAGGATTTTAAGAGATTTTTAGATGAATATGTTAAGTAGGATAAAAGAGCTGTTGATTTGACGGCTCTTTTTATTATGAGAGCTTACTTAAGTAGATTACCATTATACGAAAAATTGGTATGAATAAACTGTAAAATATGTTATTATATTCACAGTAACGTAGGGGAAAAGAGGGATTTATATGTACATAAGAAAGAAATTTATAGTGGTAGTTTCAGGTCTATTTTTACTTTCATCATTAGTAAGTTGTAGTAATGATAAAATTAATGAAAGTAAATCCAATGTTTCAGTTACTGCAACTACAGTTGAAGAAAGCAAAATAAATGATAATAATATAGTTAGACAAGAAAAGATTGATATGAAAAAATATCAATTAGAATATGATAAAGAGCAAGATAAGTTAGAAAAAGAAAGAATAGCTAAAGAAGAGGCTGAAAAGAAAGTCCAAGAGGATGCTAAAGCAAAGGAGCAAGAGATTGCTAAAAATAATTCACAGAATAACGCATCAGCTTCAGGAAATGGTGGTGCTCAAAATCAAGTTACTCAGGGAACTCCAGTAAGTAATTTAAAAGCAGCTCAAAATAGTGAGCAACTTATAGTTATAACCAAAACTAGCGCTTCTGCATATTCAGCACTATGTAATGTATATGAAAAAAATAATAGCGAGTGGAAATATGTTTTAAAAGATGTACGAGCGGTTACAGGTCTTAATGGAATATCTTATAATAGAAGAGAGGGAGATAGAACAACTCCAGCAGGCATATTTACTATATCACAAGCATTTGGTAAGGCGAATAATCCAGGAACAAGTCTTCCTTATAGAGTTGTACAAGGTGATGATTGGTGGGCTGGCGATTCGGAGCATCCAGAAACCTATAATACATGGCAAAAGAGTCCTTCTACTGGATGGAGAGAAAGTGAATCTGAGCGACTAATTGATTATGAAATATATAAGTATGCTTTTGTGATTGATTTTAATACACAAAGAACTCCTTACAAAGGAAGTGCAATGTTTTTTCATGTAGCTCCTTATAGTGGAGGAGGTACGTATGGTTGCGTAGGTGTAGGAGAAGGGGATTTAGTTAAGATACTTAAGTGGATTAATCCTTCTAAAAATCCTAAGATAATAATTTGTAGAGATGGAGAATTGGGTAATTTCTAGGGTGTTGCTTCCTTCTTATAGTATTGTTGGAATAAAAAGTTGGTGGAAATATAAATCAATAATACAAGCTGTAATTCTTTATTTAACTCACCAACTTTTCTTTCCAACATAGTCATATGTAGTTAAATACAGTCTATATCTCCACAAGACAAACTTTAGGGTATATAATATTAATAAAAAGTGGAAAGTTGATGGGTTTTTAAACGCTCCTGTTTAAACTTTCAATTCTCAACTAATTAAGTGAGGAGTGGAAAATATGAGAGAAGATATGAAATACAACGATGGAATATATCAACTTAGAGAAAATCAAATAGATTTAATAAAAAGAATTATGGTAAATAATAAAGAAGCAATCCCAGGGGGAGTAGTTTTTTATGGAGACTCCATAACTGAGTTATATGATATAGATAAATTTTATACTGAAATAAAGATTAAATATAATTCTGGAGTAGGGGGATTTACTTCAGAAACTCTTTTGTGGATTATTGATGAAGGGGTTATTAAATACAAACCTAAGGTTGTTGTGTTAGGTGTAGGCACTAACGATTTAGGCAATGCAAGTATGAGAAGTCCTAGAGATATCTCTTATAATATTCAAGAATTAATAAGGATGATTTCTAATAATCTTGAAGGAGTGGAAATAATAGTTTTATCTGTTCACCCCTGCAATGAAGAATCAAATGGTCCAAAGGCTGGTAAAGTTTTAAGAAGTAATAGAATAATAAAAGCTTTAAATGAAGAGATAGAATTGATTTGTAAAAGATTTGATAATGTAACCTTTAAAAATGTCTTTGATGTTTTATACAATAAAGAGAGTGGTAATATATATGATGAGTACACAACTGACGGATTACACCTTACTGAGGAAGCATATGTTAGGCTTACTAAAGAAATTAAACCTTTAATACTTGAAAAAAGTTTATCTTGAAAAAGTATATAAAACCATTTATACTTAAAACAATTAAATATAGATTCTAGAAGAAATTCTAGGAGAGGTTCGTAACCATCCCTCTATAAAAAACTAGGAATTAGCTTAAGCATTTATTTGTGTTTGGCTTTTATTACTTGTGATTTAAGAACCTCTAGGTATATTCCTAGAGGTTTTATTAGTTATGATTAATTTAGGGATGGGAGACCATCCCTTTTATTTTTATAAAAATTAGGAGAGTGTAAATGAAAAGAAAAGTAATAATTGATTGTGATCCAGGAATTGATGATGCTTTGGCCTTAATTTTAGCCATAAAATCTAATGAATTAGATATCTTAGGTATAACTATAGTTTCTGGAAATGTACCTGCCTTGCAAGGGGCTAAAAATGCTAAAAGGATTTTGAAGCTTTTAGGTAAAGAGGAGATAAAAATATATGTGGGAGAAGAATATCCTTTAGTAAGAAAGTTAGTTACAGCAGAGGATACACATGGCTTGGATGGCCTTGGAGAAACTAATTACACCTTTAATGAAGATTTAATAGAGTACGGTGGAGTAGATTTTATTTTAGAAAAAGCTAAAGAAGGAGATGTAAGCATAATTGCTTTAGGACCTTTAACTAATCTTGCAAAAGCTATAGAAAAAGATAAGGAAGCTTTTAATAGTTTAGAAGAAGTAGTATCTATGGGAGGTGCTTTTAAATCTCATGGAAATTGTTCACCTGTGGCTGAGTTTAATTACTGGGTTGATCCAGAGGCTGTTAAAGTGGTTTTAGATAACTTGGAGATTCCTTTTACTATGGTGGGATTAGATGTAACTAGAGAGGTGGTACTTACCCCAAACTATATTGAACTTATTAACCAAATAGGTGGGGATATAGGAAGGTTTGTTGTGGATATTACAAGGTTTTATGTGGATTTTCATTGGAAACAGGAAAGAACATTAGGTTGTGTAATTAATGATCCTTTGGATGTGGCTTATTTTATTGATAGAAGTTTATGCAAAGGCTTTACTTCTTATATGGACATAGTTACAGATGGAATTGCGGTAGGACAAACTGTTGTTGATGTAGCAGACTTTTATAGAAAAAAGCATAATGTACGAGTATTGACTGATGTAAATTCAAAGGGATTTATGAAGTATTTCCTTAATGTTCTTTTTGAAGATTATAAAGAAGAGATAGAAAAAATAGTAGAAAATAATTAATTAATAGGAGATAGAAAATGAAAAATAATAATACTTTTAAATTAGTAATAATGGCCTTAGGTGTTGTATTTAATATAGCAGGAGGATTTATAGCTGTAGGGCTAAAACTACCTATATATTTAGACACCATTGGAACTTTTATGTCCGCATTTTTCTTTGGACCAATAGCTGGAATATTAACGGGAGCTGTAACTTCTATAATTAATGGAGTTAGCTTTGACCCTGTATCTTTATATTTTATACCTGTTCAAATAATAATAGGTTTAACAGCAGGATTGCTTTATAAAAAAGGTTTGTTTAAAGGAAAACTTGCTATTGTAGGAACCTTGGTTGTAACTTTAATCGGATCAGTTATGGCTTCATTAATAGCAGCTTATGTTTTTGGTGGGATAACTTCATCAGGAAGTTCATTTATTGTAATGTATTTAAAAGAAGCAGGAGTTAATGTAGTTGCAGGTGTATTTTCAACTCAAATCATAAGTGATATTTTAGATAAAGCTATAGCTGTAGCTTTAGTACTTAAAATAATGGATGTAATCCCAAAAGGATTAAAAGAGAGAAGTTATGGAGAGATATAATAAAATAACTAATAAAAATAAAAGAGAAATATTATTACTTAAAGCATTTCCTTGTGTATGGGGAAAGTGTAGTTTTTGTGATTATATTGATGATAATGGACAAGATGAAGAGGAAATGAATAAATTAAATAGAGAGGTATTAGATAAAGTAACTGGTGAATTTGGAGTTTTGGAAGTAATTAATTCAGGAAGTTGCTTTGAGATACCTAAGGATACTTTGTCTTACATCAAAGAAATAATAGAAAAAAAGAAGATTAATAAGTTATTTATGGAAAGCCACTGGTGTTATAAAAATAGACTTGAAGAAATGAAAGAGTACTTTAATATTCCTATAATTTTTAAAATAGGGGTAGAGAGCTTTGACTATGATTTTAGAAATAAGATACTAAATAAAAATGCAAGATTTATAACTCCAGAGGAAGTTGCAGAAAAATTTCAATCTGTATGTTTAATGGTTGGAATAAAAGGGCAAAGCAAAGAGATGATTAGAAGAGATATAAACAGTCTAATAGAGTATTTTAAATATGGAACTATAAATGTGTTTGTAGAAAATACTACAGATATAAAAAGAGATGAAGAATTAGTGAATTGGTTTAAAAAAGAATATTCCCATTTAAATGAGAACCCTTATATTGAGGTGCTTTATCATAATACTGATTTTGGTGTAGGGGATTAAAGAAAAAACTGTTACAAAATGTAGCAGTTTTTTGTTTTTAATTAATAAATTCGATATAAATTTTAAGCACATAAGTTCTTTATGATATATAATAATAGTAATATATAAATAATAGTAACTAAAAATATTTTAGAAGATAAAACTAATATTTTTTTATGAGGTTATTTTATGAAAGTAGTTGAATATGTAAAAAATAAGAAAAGAGAAATATTAACTGCTATAATATCTTTTCTTTTGATATTCATGGCAGTTTTTTTTGCAATTAAAACTGAAAGTACTAATAATGTATATATAAAAGATAATATTTTAGATTTAAGTAATGTTGATTTACAAAATACTTCCCCATTATTTATTAATGGAAAGTGGGAATTTTACTGGGGAAAACTTCTTTCACCTAAAGATTTTATAGATGATAGCATTTCATTAAATCCATCGCATGAAAAAGTACCTTCCACTTGGACTAAGTATAAGGATGAGAATGGCAATAATCTAAAGAGTGAGGGAAAGGCTACTTATAGATTAAAGGTAGAGTTAAGTGAAGGAAATCAAAATTTAGGGTTGAAGGTAAATAATATTTGGGGCAAGGCCACATTATTTATTAAGGAAGATGGACAGGAACCCGTAGAATTGCAAGAGGATAAGGGGAAAAAATTAAAAGCTGTAGATACAGTATTTTTTAATGTTAGAAGCAATAGTTTTGATTTAATAATACAAATAGACAATAAAGATTCTTTAAAAGGTGGAATATTAAAGTCGGTTTATATAGGGTCTTGGGATAATATCCTAAGTCTTAAAGAGAAGTTTCTGTTTTTTGATACAGTAGGTGTAATAGGATTGTTTATGATGTTTTTATATTTTTTAAATAATACTATTCATAAAAGAAACTATGAGTCAAACATTACATTGGGAGCATTTTCTCTTCTTTCCTTAATATTTCTAACTTTAGGTGATGAAACGATAATATTATATGTTTTTCCTAATTTAGATATGTCTGATCTGTATACCTATGCTCTTTATATAGGGGCTTATTTCTTTTATATATTTTTTAAATATGTAAAAGAGAACTATAATGCTAAGATTTCTGATAGTTTCCTTCTTTTCTGTAAGATTTGTATTCTAGTATTCACAGTTTTAATAACTGTAACCCCTATTGCTAAAAGATTAAATATAGGAGCATTTGGCGGTGCTATAGGAGCTATGCTTATTGTTTATGGAGTATTTCTAATCTTAAAAAATATTTTAGCAAAAAAAGAAGGAGTAGAATTTAAATATTTATCACTAATAAGTATAATGCTTATGTTTTTTATTTTAATATATAATATTTATAGTAAAAAGCAA
Source organism: Clostridium sp. UBA1652 (assembly GCF_002320975.1). Lineage (NCBI taxonomy): Bacteria > Bacillati > Bacillota > Clostridia > Eubacteriales > Clostridiaceae > Clostridium > Clostridium sp. UBA1652. The sequence goes on along the minus strand of NZ_DCLI01000053.1, from coordinate 19,237 downwards.
ATAAATATTTTGATACCTATCTATATATTAACTTTTACTATAAGTGAAGGAATAGCATTGTCTTACAGCTATACTGATTTTGTGAGTAAAATAGAAAATCTTTCAAGGAAGCTAAAAATATTAGATAAAAGAAAAGATGAATTTTTAGAAAAAACGTCTCATGAACTTAAGTTGCCATTACAGGGAATAGTAAATATAGCAAAATCTCTTATGGATGGTGTAGCTGGGAGTTTAAACTCCACACAAAGAGAAAATATTGAAATGATAGGTAATATAGGGGAAAAGTTAGATATTTTAGTTGATGACATTCTGGATTACTCTAATATTACTAATGGATATGTTATAAAGGAAGAAAAACCAGTAAATATAAAAAGTCAGTTAAATTTTGTTATCAATATAGCTTCCTATACTATTAAGGATAAGCCTATAGTTATAGAAAATAGAGCTAAGGGAAGTGCTGTCATATTAGGTGATGATAAAAGGGTAAGACAGATTTTTTATAATTTAATAGATACTTTGCTTGTTTATACAAGTATGGGAAAAATTATAGTTAGTTTATATATAACAAATCAAGAGGTCATTGTTGATATTATTAATGAAGAACTTTTTATTGATGAAAAGGATGATATATTTAATGGTGTTAAGTGGATAAATGATGAGAAGGTAATACTTCATGAGAAAAAACGTTCAGATATAGGGCTTTTTGTGGCTAAAGAACTTACTAAACTTCATGGTGGAGACATTAAATTTCAATCAAGCAAAGAAGAAGGCACTAAATTTAGTGTGATTTTACCAATTGCAAATAATTTTAATAGTAAAATTATCAGTTATGAGGAGAAAATTTCAACTTTAATAATTGATGACAATAAACATACTAATATAACTTGTGGTGAAAACTCTATATTAATTTTAGAACCTAACTCAGTAAACAGAAAAGTTATAACTAATTCTTTAATAATAGATGGACATGAGACAAATAGTGTGGGGTCTGTTCAAGAGTTTATTGAGGTGTTAGATAAAGGAATAAAGGAAGATTTGTTAATAATAAATTCTATACTTCCTGATAGCTCAGGATATGAATTAATAACAGAAGTAAGAAAAAAATATAATAAAATGGATTTGCCTATTTTAATAATAGTGGATAGATCTTATCCAGAAAATGTTTCCTTAGCATTAGATTTAGGAGTTAACGATATAATCGTAGAACCTTATGATATGAATGTTTTTAGAATGAGGGTTAATAATCTTATAAAGCTTAAAGAATCTTTTAATGCACTAATTAACTCAGAGATGGATTTTTTAAAAGCTCAAATAAAACCACATTTTATTTTCAATGTTTTAAGTGTGATATCTTCTATGATTACTAGAGATACTAAAAAAGCTAAAAAGATACTATTAGATTTTAGTGACTATTTAAGGTATAGTTTTGATTTTTCTTCTGGGGAAAGTTTTACTCCTATAAAAAAGGAGATAGATTTAGTTAAAACCTATGTAGCCATTGAAAAAGAGCGTTTTGGGGATAGGCTAAATATAGAATATAATATAGATGAAAATATAGATATCAAGATACCATCATTGGTAATACAACCAATAGTTGAAAATGCTATAAGACATGGAATACTTAGTAAAATAGATGGAGGAAATATTAAATTAAGTATTTATAAAGATGGAGAAGAGGTTATTATAAAGGTAAAGGATGATGGGGTAGGTATAGAATCCAATAGATTAGCTAATCTTCTTGATGGAAAAGATGAAAAAGCAGGAGTAGGAGTTAAAAATATAAATAGCAGGCTTATAAAAAGTTATGGTTCAGGATTAAACATAGTAAGTAACTTAAATCAAGGAACAGAGATTATTATAAGAGTTCCACTAGGTGATTTTAGAATTTAGTTTAGGGGAGAATTATGATTAAAAGTATTATTGTAGATGATGAACAGTTCACACTAGATGAGATACGGGATACTATAAAGAGTTTTAATGAATTAGAAGTTGTTGAAGCTACTACTAATCCTAATAAAGCTTTAGAAATAATTAAAAAACATAACATACAACTAGCTTTTTTAGATATTGAAATGCAAGGTATAAGTGGAATATCATTAGCTGAAAAGATGATTGAGATAAAGCCTAATATTGAAGTTGTATTTATAACAGCTTATGATAACTATGCTTATGATGCATTTGAAGCTAATGCTATAGATTATGTCTTAAAACCGATAAGAGTAGAACGGTTAGAAAAAACAATAAAGAAAGTATTAAAAATTATAAAAACTCAAAAAGGAATAAAGAAAGACGAATTAAAAGTTAGGTTTTTTAAAAAATTTCGAGTTTTTAATGAGGAAGAATCAGTAAGATGGAGAACCTCAAAAGATGGAGAACTTTTAGCTTATCTAATAGAGAACGTAGGGATTCCTATACATAAAGAAAAACTAATTGATAAGATATGGGCTGATGTTGACTTAAAGAACGCACTTATATATCTTCAAAGTTCTATATATAGAATTAGAAAACTTCTTTCTAAATATGGTTATGAAGATACTATAAAGTATGCTAATAATTCTTATATTATAAAAGATATCGATATAGATTGTGATTTGTGGAGATTTAATAAATATTTAAATAAAAAATATATATTATCAGATACTAATATAAGTGAATATGAAAAAATATTTGAACTTTATGTAGGTGATTATTTAGAAGAAGATGCATATGTATGGGCTATGGATATGCAAGAAAATTTAAAACATAAATATTTAAAACTAGTTGCTAGTATTGGGGCTTATTATATGGAAAAAAATGATTTTAATAAAGCTATAGAGTATTTGGAAAAACTTATAAAAGTAGATCCGTTTTATGACGAAGGTATAAAACTATTATTTAAGTGTCACTATGTTAAAAAAGAAATTCGTGATTTGAAAAAACAATTTACCAAATTAGAGAATATAGTTAAAGAAGAATATGGTGTACATCTAACTGAAGATGTAGTTAATTACTACAATAAGTTAGTTAAAAAATAATATCAATAATTGTCCTATTAAGATGAATTTTAATATCTTAATAGGATTTTTTTGTTTTTTACATTTAATATTAATAGATAATCAATATTGTTTAGAATTTGTTTAGAATAATAGAGTAATATAGATTATGTAAAAAGAAATTACGAAAGGGGGAAAGTGGATGAGTAAATTGACAAAAAAGAAGATTTCATCACTATTAGTTTCTGCAATATTTACTTCAAACCTGTTTAATTACGGGCTTATAGCAAATGCAGCAGAAAATAATGATGTCGAAATTTCTTTAAAGCCTCAATTTAATGCCGACATAGTACTGACGGTTGGAGACAGCTCTGTAGATTCAACTAGTTTTGAAGCAGACTTAAAGGCAAAACTTAGTTCGCTTGGTGTACAAGATTCTAGGATAAAAATTTCTGGTTTAAAATCAGAAGCGGTAAGTGCAGAAGATACTTTTGCATGGAATATCTACGATCACAAGGGTAACTGGGGAGAAGATAATTATCCAAATGGTGATGGACAACCCGACCCAGCAGATAATCAACATATAATTATAAAAAATGATGGTAAGAATATTGTTTTTTATGGATATGGACAACCTGGTTATAAGGACTTTATGTTTATGCCAAGTGAATCAAATTCAAAGAAAAGTTTTGAGTTTGAAATAAATGAAGCTGGGATAAACTATCACAGTATGGAGGGTGGCGGATTCTTATTCAATACAGATATTGATGAGAATGGAATCTTAAACGGATATGCAATACTGTTTTTACAAGCAGGAGTAGGTGTTTATAAGATGACAAATATAAATGCTAACGACTTTCATAATGAGCAAAGCAGAGGATTTTATGATCCTTATGGATGGTATGGAACTTATCCAGGAATCACTCAAATAGGTAGTCTATATAGCAAAGATGCATCTCAAAACCATACAATAAAAATAGAAACCACTAAAAACTCTATAAGTATGTGGGATAATGGCAATAAAACTATTGATAACTTACAACTAGATAGTGAGTATGGTAATGGTTTTGGACCTATAGCGAGCTACTCGTCACACGGTTGCAATATTTTATCATATTTTGAATTTAACAATTTAAGTATGAAAACTACAAGTTACAAGAAGTTTAAAGACCTAATTAAAGAACCAGAATGGCAAATTGCTGCTAAGAAGTTTGTTGTTAATTTAAATGATGGTTCAGATTCAGATTTCCATGATCCTAGTGCATATGGTGAAATTCAATCTAGAATAGCTAGTGAAAATCTACATTATATAGGATGGGGAACTAGTGTTAATGAAACTGAAGCTAAGGATTTAGTAGCTAAAAATAATGGTAATGGTATTTATGTTGATAATACTAGTTACAGCAATTCTATTGATGAGATAGCAGCATACATATATAATGTGTTAAATCAAGAAAGTGATGGAGCAACTAAAGTATTAATAGGACAACCTATTGATGTTGCTGTTACCCCAAGTGAGTATAAAGAAAATACTGCTAATGAGGATTACCCATTAGGTGGATGGAAAATTACTCATGATGATACATACTATGAAAATGGTATGGGTAAAGCAACTTTTGATGGACAATATATGGATAATTTAGAAACAACTTTTGATAAGCCAGGCAAGTATGACATTACTTTTAGAGATAATGTAGTTACACCTAACACAGTTTATGCTCACAGACTTCCAATAGCTTCATTTGATTTTGATTTAGAAAATGATAACGGAAATTATACTGTATCCCTTACAGATAAATCTTTTGATTTAGACAGACAAAGTCAAGCTGATAAAGGAATAGCAGAGGTAAAATGGCAGTGGAGAGAAGTAACTTCATCTATATGGATAGATGGACAAATTCCAACCTCTTTAGATGCTAATAAACAATATTTAGTACAATTAACAGTTAAAGATTATGATGATGCTTGGAGTAATCCTTCAGTTAAATATATCTCAACTGTTTCAGATTCTACTAAAAAATCAATTGCAAGTTTTATTATTGATCCAGAAGTTCTTTACCTGCCAATTAATAAGGATATAACAATTGTAGATAATAGTTATGATCCTCAAGGAAGAGAAATAACTGAAAAAGTTTGGAAAGTATTTAAAGATGGAGAAGAGATTTACTCAGGTTCAACTCCAATGACAGATTTTTCAGGGAAATCAGCTGGAGATTATACTGTAACTTTAGTTGTAAAGACAGCTGATGGTTATTCAGACAAATTCTCTAGAACATTTACGGTGAAAGATGTTGAGCAAGAAGCAAACAATGCTAAAGACAATGTAAACATAGGTTATGAGCCAGGTGATAGTGAAACTAGTGTAACCAAGAATGTAACATTACCTACTACAGGACCTGATAATACTTTAGTTAGATGGACTTCAGATGATCCAGCTATAACTAAATACGGAGAAGTTACTAGACCTAATATTGTTGAAGGTGATAAGACAGTTACATTAACTGCTACTGTATACAATAATGGAGTAACTTCAACAAAAACTTTTACAGTTATAGTTAAGGCTGCACCAAACAATATTCCAGTATTAACTGATGGAAGTAAATCTGTAGAGAAAGATAGCGATCTTAGTTTCACTTTAGAAGATTTTACTTCACATTATAGTGATAGCGAGGGAAGTCCTCTAGAAAAAATAAGAATTAGAAGCCCTCATAACGGAATCCTAATTTATAATGGAGCAGAATTTAATTCATATGATGAAATACCAGCAGAAGGATTAGATGCACTTATATATAGACCAAATACAGGATTTGTAGGAAATGATTATTTCATATATGAAGCTTATGATGGTTATGGATATTCATTAGATAGTATATTTACTGTAAGTGTTCAAGATACAATTCCAGCAACAGTTAGTGGTGTAAATATTACTTCAAATAATGCTAAATCTCCAAACTATGCTAAAGAAGGAGATACTATTACATTAACATTTGATGCAAGTGAAGAGCTAGCTGAAAATCCTAAGGTAACTATTTTAGGAAAAGAAGCTACAGTTAATAAACTTTCAGGCAACAATTATCAAGCTACTTATGTAGTTGAAAAAGAAGATACTCAAGGTGTAGTAGAGTTTGAGATAGGCTCTATAAAAGATAAGAGCAATAATGTATCTCAAGAAGTGACTACAACAAATGATAATAGTAGTGTTATAGTAGAAACAATCCCTCCAACTGTATCTAATATAGTTGAAGGACAAAGCTATAAGCCAGGTGTTATTCCAGAAGTTACTAAGGGTAAAGTATTTTTAGATAATCAAGAATTCACTTTAGGAAACAAGATAGAAACTGAAGGTAATCATATTTTAGTTGTTGTAGATGAGGCTGGAAACACTAGTGTTGTTAGTTTCACTATTGATGGAACAGCACCTACACTGTCAGAAATTACTGATAATGCTTATTACAATAAACCAGTTGCACCTAAATTCAATGAAGGTACAGCTACACTTAATGGAAAACCATATGAATCTGGAGAGGAAATATCAGAAGAAGGAACTTATCAGCTTATAGTAACTGATAAGGCTGGAAATGTAAGTACAGTAAGCTTTGTAATAGATAAAACTCCTCCAACAGTTAGTAATGTTTTACAAAATGGACAATACAATGAAGATGTTAATGTAACCTTTAATAAAGGTACTGCAACACTTAATGGAAACCCATACGTATCTGGTACAAATATATCAGAAGAAGGAACTTACGAACTTGTTGTAACAGACCAAGCTGGAAATGTAAGTACAGTGAACTTCACTATTGATAAAACTTCTCCTATTATAGAGGGAGTTAAAAATGGTGAAAGTTATAATAAAGATGTTGAGGTGACTTTTAATGAAGGTACAGCAACACTAAATGGAGCACCATTTGAAAGTGGAAGCAAAGTTACAGAAGAAGGGCAATATACAATTAATGTTGTTGATAAAGCAGGAAACATTTCCACAAGTACTTTTGTAATTGATAAAACAGCTCCTGTAGTTAGTGGAGTTGAAGATGGTAATCACTATAATAACAAAGTAAATGTAAGCTTTAATGAAGGTACAGCAACACTAAATGGAGCATCATTTACTAGTGGTACAGATATAACAGAAGAAGGAACTTACACACTTGTAGTTAAAGATAGTGCTGGGAATACTACTACAAAAACTTTCACTATTGATAAGACAGCTCCAGTAGTAAATAACCTTAAATCTGGAGAAACTTATAAAGAAGACATGACACCACAATTTAATGAAGGAACTGCAACTCTAGATGGAAAACCATATGAGCCAGGGACTCCAGTAACTGAAGAAGGAAGTCATACTTTAGTAGTAAAAGATAAAGCAGGTAATACTACAGTAGTTAACTTTACTATTGATAAGTCAATGCCAAAAACATTAGATCTTAAAGGTAAAGTTCAAACTTCAAACGGACCAGTAGCAAATGCTAAAGTAACATTAGTTGACGCTGATGGCAAAACTATTGGAACTACTACAACAGATGAAAATGGAAACTATACATTCAAAGATCAAAAGACTGGTTTATACAAGGTTATAGTAAATAAAGATGGACTTGAGCAACAAACACAAGTAAATCTTCAGCCTACGAAACCAACAGATAAAGAAAAGGTTCAAGATGTTTATGTATCTAAGTACAGAGTAACAGTAACAGCTTCACCTAACTCTATAGTAGGAGACGGAGAAGATACTACAACTCTAACAGTACAAGTGTTAGATGAAAACAATAAACCTGTACAAGGAAAAACTGTTACTATAAATGTAACTAGCGGTACTCTTAAAAATGGAAACACAGTTATAACAGATGCAAATGGAGATGCATTGTTTACACTACAATCATCAAAGGTTTCTGGAGATGATATGTTAACAGTAACAGTAGGAGCCAAGGTAGATGGATTAGATGTTCCAGTTACTAATAATGCAATAGTGCATTTTGCACCAGGAAGCATTAAGGGAGTAGTTGTAGATAATACAACAGGAAAACCAGTTGCAGGAGCTATAGTAGAAGTATCTAAAGACTTTGATAACAATGGAATTCCAGATTTCTATGCTAAATATGTAACAGGAAATGATGGTAAGTACAAGATAGCAATTCCTAAGGGAAATGTTAAATACGACGTTAAAATAACTAAAAATGTTGCTGTTGGAAATGTAAATAGGTCAGTTACATTCAACCAAAAAACTAATGCTGGAGCTGTTTCTTCAGAAGGTAAAGAAAGTTATGATAGTGCAAACACTGTAACTGGATTACTTCTAATAAAAGATCCTGATGGAAATGTTAAGAGTTTAGATAGTTACGCTAACTATAGCATGACTATATTAGATGAAAATGGCAATGTAGTTTCAGGAATTTCAGATGATGAAGATCCAAGCAATGAAAACGGTGGGGTATTTAACTTCAGTGGTTTAGAAAAAGGAAAAACTTATTATGCAGCTGTTTATTATAATCTTCCAGATGGAAGCAAGATAAAAGTTGGCTCTTCAAAAATCCAAGTTAATAATGATGGAGAATTAAATGTTGCTAACGCATTGATTGACCCATATGGAGACATAACAAACATTGAAAATGGTGATTTAATATCTGGAGCACACGTTAAGTTGTATTATGCTGATACTCAAAGAAACAGAGATAAGGGAATAAAACCACATACATTGGTTAACTTACCAACAGTTAATGATTTCCCTCCAGCAGATAACCTAAACCCACAATTTAGTGATGAAAATGGTAAATATGCATGGATGGTATTCCCACACACTGATTATTATATAGTAGCTACAGCAGATGGATACGAAGACTATACAAGTAGTATAATTACAGTAGAAGAGGAGATAGTTAGATATGATATCCAAATGACTCCTATAAAGAAAGCTGTTAACTCTGGTGATAAGTTAGTACAAACTGGATCATTAGTAGATATGCACATATTACTAGTTTTAGGATTAATATTAGCTGGTGCTGGTATAGTTTTAGTTAGAAGAAAAGAAACAAAAGAAAATTAACCATATATACTTGACCGACCAAATTACTTAATTTGGTCGGTTTTTATCTTTATATCCAGTTATTAAAAGAACTTATTGTGATTTTATGTTATAATATGTAAGGGTATTAGTAAGTGGTAAGGGGTGCAGTATGCTTAAAGTTATAATTGTTGAAGATGAATTACCGAATCTACAGCTGATAAGGATGCTTTTAGATGAAAATAAGAATATAGAAGTAATTGGAGAATATCTAAGTTCAAATAAAGCTTGGGAAAACATACAATTAGATAAACCAGATGCGGTATTTCTTGATATAGAAATGCCTGGTATGAATGGAATGCTTTTAGCTGAAAAAATAAAAAAATATGATGAAAGTATACAAGTAGTTTTTATGACTGCCTATAATCAGTATGCAGTTGAAGCCTTTAGGCTTAATGCGATACATTACATACTCAAACCTATATCAGAAGAGGCAATTGATGATTCTATTGAAAGATTATTAAAAAATAAAAAAGGCGCTGTTGAAAATAAAGCAGAAGAAAAATATTTAATAGAGTGTTTTGGAACTTTTAAAGTTTTTAATAAAACAAGGGAGAATACAATAAAGTGGATAACATCAAAGTCAGAGGAATTATTTGCATATTTTATATGTAATAAAGGGCAATGGGTGGATAAGTGGAAGCTTTGTGATATGTTTTGGAGTCAATCTACGCCTAAAAATGCAGAACATAATTTACATAGTACTATAAATAGATTAAAAAACTCTTTAAAGTCAATAGGTATAGAAAACATAATTGAATATAGCCAAGGTATGTATAAAGCTTATTTAGAAGAGTTTGATTGTGATTTATGGAAATTTGATGAATTTATTAGAAATAATTCTGATGCTAATATAAGTGATATAGAAGGAATTGCTAAGTTAAATAAGGGTGAGCTATTTGAAGGCAAAGATTATCCATGGTGTACTGAATTAAGAGAAAATTATAACAGGTATTATACTGATTTATTAAATAAAATTATAGATTATCATAGTGAGAGAAAGGATTTTAATACGGCTGAAACGTATATTAGTAGATTATCAGAGTTAAATCCATTAAATGATAGTATAAACGAAAAAATTATAGATTTATATTATAGACAAGGAAATTTAATAAAAACTATTTCTCAATATAAGAAAATAAATGAACTATATAAAAAAGAATTAGGAATTGAATTTACCCTCTCTAATAAAGAGTTATATAAGCGGATAGCTTTAATAGAAGAAGTAACAGAAGTATGATATCTGTTACTTCTTTTTTTGTAGAAATTTGGCGATAAATTGATAGATCAAAGTGTGAGTTTGTGAGAAATTTGTGAGAATATTGTAGTAAAATAAGGAAAAAGAGATGATATTTATAGGAGGGATATGGTATATGGTTAAAAAAATAGTTAATAAGATGTCAATAAACAAGGCAATATTGTTTTATAAACTATTCAGAGTAGGATTTAAATTTCATAATGGAAAAGGAACTCCATTTATAGAAATATAGGATATATAGTTAAGAGAAGAGTCTTTACAGATTTAATTAGAAGTTAGATTTGTAAAGACTCTTATTTATTATCCCTAGTTTATTTTTAAATTAAATAAAAGCTGTATATAAGAATTTTAAATTAATGTTATAATGAATATAGTATAAAAAATTCTTATATACGGGCAGGGGTTGGCAATGAGAATTATAAATGATAGATACATTGTAGAAAAGATAATTTCTAATGGGGATCATATTAGTAGTTACCTTGTAAAAGATAAAATTAATAATAAGAAGTATGTTTTTAATATCGTAGAAACTAAACTACTAAATGATAGAATAAAGGATAATATTTTATCTAGCATTACTTGGATTAAAAATCTGAATTTTGCTGGAGTAATTAACCTCTATGATTTTATTACAATAGAAAATATAGATGGAGCAAAAAGCGAAGGTAGGAAGTTTGCTTATTTAACTGAAGAGCTTAATGAAGGTGCTAGAAAGATTTCGGATATTAAGCCCAATAATATTGACATAAAGTTAAATGTATTTGCTCAGCTAGTAGTCATTATCAACACCTTAATATTAAAGGGATACGTGTATGATAAATTAGATTTAGATAATATATTTTATTTACCAAATGGAGATGTAAAGCTTGGCGATATCCTATCTATAGAAATAGAAAGGATAAATTTAAGCAATGATTTAATAGAAAACATTCTATTAGTTACTGAGGATAATAAAGAGGACTATTATAAGTTTAATGACTTAACATATATTTTTAATTATATTTTTGAAAATGAACTTCAAAAAAATAAGGATGAGCATAAGGCTTTAAATAGATTATATAAAAAGCTTATAGAAAAAGCATTTTCAGATTTTGAATCTATTATAGAATATATAAATTTAAAATTTAATAAGATATTTCCTAAATTCGATTATAGTTATTTAAATAGGATAAATACTGAACTACCCATAATAGGAAGAGAATATGAGATTAATAAGTTTATTCAGAAAGTAGATGCTGTTGTAGCTAAAAATATTCAGTTTTCTATAACATCTATAAGTGGTGATGAAGGTAGCGGGAAAACAAAATTATTAAATCATTTCAAAAATATAATAGATAAAAAATTTGATGATAATGTAAATATTATTGATATAGAAACGCTTGTAAACAAAAGTATCAGTACTGAAGAAAATAAAAGAGTAGTATTTAACTTTCTTCAAGGTATATGGGATAAAAAACAAAAAGAAAAATATGAAAAATACATTGAAGAATTCTTCTATTTAGTAATAAACTCAAAGGAAATGTATACTGAGGAAGATAAAAATACTTATTTAATAATAATTAATAGAATAACCAAGTTTTTATCAGAAATAGCTAAGAATAAGTTTACTGTGCTATTTCTTGATGATATTGAGAGCAAAACCTATATAGGAAAACTATTTCTGAAGTATCTATGTCTGTCACAAATTTCAATAGAAAACTTCCTAGTAGTAATAACTTATAATGATAATAAGATTAAAAATTCTATGGGGATTGATAATTTTATTCAAGAGTTTAAGCTAAATAAAGATTTCTATGAATATAATTTAAACTATTTAAATGAACATGACACAAGAAAACTAATAAGAAATATGTTAAATACATCTTTGGATTTATATGATTTTTCTAACAAAATATATAAAGAAACATTAGGTAATCCAATGTATGTAATTGAAATTATAAAGAAGCTATTTGCAGATAAAGTAATATATATTTCTGAAAAAACTGGTAAGTGGAAAGAAAACCTAAAGGACAAAGAGATAGCATTACCTAAAAATATAGAAGAAGAAGTTCAAAGGGAATTAAAAAGGGTTTCTGATGTTTCTTATAATATCCTTAAGAAATTATCTATGTTTAAAAATCCAATAGAAGAAGAACTGTTATATAGTTTAGGAATATTGGATAAAGATAATATGAGAGAGTTTAAACAACTTACAGTTGATGATTATATAGGGGAAAGAATATCTGATAGAGGGATATTATATGGAATGAATAATAATCTTATGAAGAAAATTATCTATAGAAACACCTCTATAAAAGAAAAAAATATATGGCATAGAAAAATAAGTGATTTTTTGGAAGAGAAAATTAAAGAAGGTTATTCCTACGAGGATGAGCTTATTTATCAATTAGAAATATTAGAAGAAGACGATAAGTTTGTTAGGTTATGTAAAGAGTGTGGAGAGCGCGAATTTAAAGCGTGGAATAATAATAAGGCTATATACTACTATAACAGATGTTTAGAATCCAAGAGTATAAGCAATGAAGCCTATATTGATATAAGCTTAATTTTGGCAGACTTATATTATAGGGATGGTAATATTGATGAGAGTATTAATTGTTATAAGAGCTTATTGTGTATTGTAAAAGAAAAAGAAATTAGAGCTTATTGTTATGCAAGAATTGTTGCTATAGGATATAGAGTAGAAGATTCAAGTTTTTTAGAAAAATGTTTAAGTGAATGTAGGACTATACTTGATGAAATAGATTATCATAAAGGTGAAGTAGCTTATTTGCTTGCAAAAGCTAAATATAAAAATTTCTTAGGTGAATATAAAGAAGCAATAAAAATTTCATTATATGCTTTAGAATTTTCAAAATATAAATATATGGATTTAGTAGGTTACATTTATATATGTCTTGGAGATTCATATATAAATATAAATGAGAAAAAGAAACCAATAGAATATTTTAACTTAGCAAAAAAGTATTTTAAGGAAACATACAATTTTAGAGGAATAATATCATCAGATTTCAATATAGGAAATTATTTTTTTAGGATAGAAGAAGATAATAATGAAGCACTTACGAATTTATATAATGTTCAAAAGGCAGCTAATAAATATGAGATTGAAGACTTTATTGTCCTAAGTAATGTGTATATAGCAGAAGTATATATTTATCAAAGAAAATATAAAGGTGCATTTGAACTTTTACAGGAAGCTTTAAATAGAACTAGTAGTAATTCCCTAGAATATTACAGGGGTTTGGCATGTTTTATGATTACTGAATGTTCTATAGAATTAAATGAATTCCATTTGGCATATAGATATTTAGAACTAGGAAAATTAGTTATTGATAAATTTACTTCCAAAGGAGTATTTCTTAAATATTTAACAAGTGTAATGGCTAAGTATTATTACGCTATAAGCGACTACGAGAAGCTATGGGAGATTATTGATAACAACATAATAAATGAAGGTGAATGCTCTAACCACATAGCGCTTAAAATTGAGTGTAAGCAGCATTTTTATAATTTAAGAAGATGTATATCAGAAGAAGATATAAAAAAGGAAATCAATGAAATTTATAAAAAGAGTAAAAATATAAAAGACACTTATTTTAAGAGTAATTTACTTCTAGATTTTATTATTGCGCTCGAAGAGATGGGATATAGGAATTTAGCAAAAGAAGTTTATGAAAACTTAGAAACTATAGAAAAAGATAATAAACTGATGCTAAAGCAGAAATATATACAGTTGATTTTAGATGATAATAAAACCAGAGTTCCAAGTGACATAGAAGTATTACTAAATTATATGGATGATAAAAAATTACTTTCTAAAGTTTATTTAAAAATTGGTGAAATCCATGAATTGAATAATGAATTTATAGAAGCTATAGAAAGTTATTATAAAGTTATAACCATATTGAATAGGATTATAAAAACACTTCCAATAAAATATAAACTAAATTATATTAATAGTGGAATATTATTAAAAGTCTATAATAACATAGTTAACTGTTTTAATAATAAATTAAAGACTCAAATATTGGTGAAGAAAGAAGTAATTAAATCCCTTCAAGAGTTTGATGAATTAATGAACGAGTTAGAAATAGATAACTTAATTAAAAATAGGGAGTTTTTATATAAACTAAAAGAAAATTTTGAAGAAAGTTATTCAAATGAATTTAATAATATTTATGATGTATTAGATGGTTTTAAGAGTGATATTATAAGCAATATAGAAAACCTTACAAAATATATATGTAAATTAACTTTAGCTGAGAGCGCTATAGTCACTATGCAAGATTTAGAAGGTTTAGAAACTATAATATATAATTACAGAGCTATAAACCCTAGGACAAAAGTTGAATTCTTTAAGAGTAAATTTAGTACCGAAGAAGATGGAAAGATAGTAAAAGTGGATCTAAATAGAGCTAATATAGCAGATGAAGATTTATTGCCTAAAGAGATGAAGTCGGCTATATATTTAAAAATAAAAAACAAGATAAGAATAGAATCTAAGGAAAATATTCAAGGATCTATAATACTTTATTCTAATAGACATTTAAACAATATAAATGAACAGTCTTTAAAAGAATTAAAAAACCTAATTCCTTTGTTAGGATTTCTATTAGATAAATATAATTTAACTTTGAATTCTACAATAGATAAATTAACTAACGTATATAATAGAAAATATTTTGAAGCTAGTTTAGCCGATCTTTTAGAAAGCTCAAGAGCGAACAAAAAAGAGTTTTCTATTGCAATAATGGATATTGATAATTTTAAAGGAGTTAATGATAAATACGGACATCATTTTGGAGATAAAGTTTTAAGCTATGTAGCAGCTATAACAAAGGAGACAGTTGATAAAAATGATGTTGTAGGGCGTTATGGGGGAGAAGAATTTGTTATTATATTCCCAGATAAAAATCAATATGAAGCTTTTGAAACCTGTGAAAAGTTTAGAGAAAAAATACAAAAAAGCTCCTTATTAGGGAATGGATTAGAAGTTACTATTAGTATAGGGATTTCTCAGTATCCCATACATTCGAATTCTAGTGATAATCTTATCAAAATGGCTGATGAGGCACTGTATGTGGCTAAAAATACCGGGAAAAATAGAACTGTCATATGGAATAATGAAGTTGGATCATCCAGTAAAATAAATGATAAGCTTGCAGGTATATTGTCTGGAAATACTATAAATGATTATAGAAAATTAAGTGCTATTACAGATATAATAGACTTAATTAGAAGAAAAACAGAGAAAAAAGATAAAATATATGAGTTTTTAACAAGAGTTATGGAAATATCTGAAGCTCAAGAAAGTACTTTGTTTTTAATAGAAAATAAGATAATTGTGGATGAATTTTCAAGAAAAAGATATAAGGATGGATGGCATAAAGCAAGTGATATTAACAATAATATGATACATGATGTTATAGAAAGTAGAGTTGGAACTTATCTAGTCAACTGGGATGGCGAAGGTAAAAAAAATGATAGTTATTGGATACCAGATTGGAAATCTATTTTAATAGTACCTATTATTTATAATGGATTTGTAAAAGGAATATTGTATCTTACTGTTTCAATAAATGAAAAGGAGTTTAATCATAATGACTTAAATTTTGTTGATACACTGTCAGGAATATTTGCAGCTATAATATAAGGAGAATAAAATATCTTGATAATGAATAATCTATTTATTATTTTAGCACTTACTTTTTGTAAGTGCTTGTTTTCTAATATATTTATTAATGATAAGTTTTTAATGTTTCATGATTTATATTTTGACAAACTATAATCTATATTATAATATTAATTTATAATATGTCGAATTTTACAACAAGATGTTTATTTTCATGTGTTGTGAATAGTTAAACTAGAAAATAATTAAATTATTTTTATATGAAACATTTATATGATTAAAAAAGTTTTTAAAAGTACATAAAAGGTGTTTAGATTTAAGGTATTTGTACGATTATAATAATATAGATTATTTGTGGTAAGGTGTGAAGTGGGTGAATATGGAGATTTTGAATAAAATCGATAATTTAGATGATATTGTTCTTATAAGGTGCATAATTAAAAGGGATTATGGTGATTATTTTAAGGCGGAAGATTATCAAGGGAATAAATACATAATTGCCAAAAATAAAACTTCTAAAAAATTTAAAAAAGGTACAGATGACACTTTTTATGCTGTAAAAGAAAAAACAGGAGTTATTTTCAAAAAAGAAGTATATCATCCTGTTAGCTCGTCTGAGTACATAGAATTAAAAGAACATTTTGAAAAGGGTATTGGACTAAATTAGTTTAATACCTTTTTTTATTTACAAAAAGTGAATTTTTATTACTCAGTTTAACAATAAATTTGATATAATAAATAAAAAGAAGGGGGCTAAGTTATGTTTAAAAATATGAGAAGAAGTGATAGAGAATTATCACAAGAAGAAGCTTTAGTGATTTTAGAAAAATGCAGTTTTGGAGTATTATCTGTTTTAGGTGATAATGATTATGCATATGGTGTTCCTTTAAATTATGTTTTCTCTAATAACAATGTATATATACATTGTGCAAAGCAAGGATTTAAACTAGATTCTTTAAGAAAAAATCCGAAGGTTTGCTTTACAGTAGTTGGTGCAACAGAAACACTAGCTGATAAGTTTTCAACTAATTATGAAAGTGCAATTGTGTTTGGAAAAGCTATAGAAATTATTGAATCTGAGAAAATAGAAGCTCTTAAGACATTTATCTATAAATTTTCGCCAGATTTTAAGGAAGAAGGAATGCAGTACATAGAAAAAGCAGCATCTGCCACAACTGTTATTAAAATAGAATCTCAAAAAATTACAGTAAAAGCAAGAAGATAGGTTTTGTTGATTAACAAGTTCATTTCGTGAGGTATATATTATTATAATAGCAGTTTTATTCATTAATCGATTTTAAGCTAGGAGGGATACTAATGACGAAGAAGAAAATAGCTATAGTTCCTAATGTCTATACTGACTATGATAGGATGGGAATAAATTCAGATTACGTTTATTCTATAGCTGAAGCAGGGGCGTATCCTATAATTTTTTCACTTATAGATGATGAGGAGTATATGCAGCAAATTTTAGAAGATGTTGATGGTATAGTTATAACAGGGGGTGTAGATTTAGACCCTTTAAGATATGGTGAAGAGCCAAGGACACTTCAAGGTCCAATTGATCCTATAAGAGATTCATTCGATTTAAAGATTATTGATAAAGCAATTAAATCGAATAAAGGAATACTAGGAATATGCAGAGGACATCAAAGTTTAAATGTATATTTTGGAGGAAGTTTATATCAGGATATTAGCTACGGATATGATAACCCATTAAAACATGCTCAACAAGCTAATAAAGATTATGGAACTCATACAGTAGAATTTACAAAAGGAAGCATACTTTATGAGATTTTTGGAGATAAAACAATAGCTAATAGCTATCATCATCAAGTTATTAAAGATTTAGGTAAAGGTGTGATTGCTACTGGGTATACAAAGGATGGAGTTATTGAAGGAATAGAAGTTGAAGGATATTCTAATATAATAGGAGTTCAATGGCATCCAGAAAAGATGTTAGGAAATAAAGAAATGGAAAGACTTTTTAAACACTTTATAGACATGCTATAAATTTTTAAGAAAAAAATAGAAAATGTAACAATACTTGCTTGGATTATTTAAAAATTAATCGGACAATATAATAGTGTAAGCAAGATAAAAGATAAATTCTTTTAAAAGCTTATAAATCCATGAATCCAGAAGGAGGAATCACAAATGTCAACAAGAAGATTAGTACCCGAAGCTAGAGAAGGCTTATCAAAATTTAAAACAGAAGTAGCACGAGAACTAGGAGTTGAATTCTCAGATTATAATGGGAATTTAACATCAAGACAATGTGGCTCCGTAGGAGGAGAAATGGTAAAGAGAATGGTAGCTGAATACGAAAGCCACTTAAAGTAAGTACTAAGGGTTAGTATTTGCAGGAACAATTACCCAGCTTATTACTAAAAATTACTAAAGAATTGGAGGTAATAGTCATGGAGGGAGTTCCACCAGAAAGTTTATAAGATGCTACCTGGAGATTTTCTTTACAGATAATTTTATTATTTGTAAGAAAATCTCCTTTTTATTTTAAGGAAATAAAAGAAAATATATTGACAAAAATACGACGAGAATATACACTTTACAATATAGTAATAAATATCTCATAAAGGAGTTATGATAAATGTTTTTGTTATATTATTTTTTAGTTCCTCTACTATTTTTAAGTCCAAATTTAAAAAATATAAAAAAATCAGCAAATATATTTAGATATATAATTGGATTAGCTTTTTCATTCTTAATTTTTTATGTATTTAAGATGGATAAGAGCATTAGTTTAGTTATTTCAATTTTGGGAGTAGCTGGAGTATTTCAGATTGTAATGGCAATCATAGAATCAGGAATAGACTTTAAAAATAGGGCTCAAAATAAGGGTCAATTTAAGTTTATGATTTTAATAGGAGTGATATTTTTATTGGTTGCAGGTGTCTATAATACAATTCCATACTCTATAGGGCAAACAAAAAAGCTATATGTAATGGTAAACGCTAAAGAAAGTGATGAAAAATCACCTAAAGTTAATACAGAAAATATAATAATAGTTCCTCCTGAAACAGCGTATTATCAAATGCAAAACATGATAGGATCGCTTCCGAATCCAAGCTTTTATAAAATAGGACAACTTAATTTGACCAAAACGCCAAAAGGAGCTTATTATGTTGCACCAATAGAATTTGAAGGTAATATAAAAGCTCTATTAAATAGAAAATCACCAGGTATTGTATATGTATCTGCAGAAAGATTGGAAGAGCCAAAAATTATAGAAGTTGAATACAAGCATAGTGAGTCATTATTATTTAATAATAATATATACTATAATAGTGCGTTTTTAC